>CBDTYJ010000118.1:0-7899 GCA_965364575.1 uncultured Gammaproteobacteria bacterium | reverse complement strand
CGCCGTAGGAGATGGCTTCCTCGATCTTCTCGGGTTCGGAACCGGATCCGCCGTGGAATACGAAGCTGACCGGTTTCGGCGGTGTGCCGTGTTTGGCCTCGATGTAGTCCTGGGAGTTCTTGAGGATTTCCGGCGTCAATTTGACGTTGCCCGGCTTGTAGACGCCGTGCACGTTGCCGAAGCTGGCCGCGACGGTGAAATTCGGGCTGATCGCCGACAGGATCTCGTAGGCGTAGTTGACGTCCTCCGGCTGGGTGTACAAAGCAGAATTGTCCACCTCGGTATTATCGATGCCGTCTTCCTCGCCGCCGGTGACGCCGAGCTCGATCTCGAGCGTCATGTCGATCTTGCTCATCCTCTCCAGGTAACGCGCACAGATCTCGACATTCTCCTCCAGCGGTTCCGCGGACAGGTCGATCATGTGCGAGCTGAACAGGGGCTTCCCTGTCTCCTGGTAGAAGCGCTCGCCCGCGTCCAGCATGCCGTCGATCCACGGCAGATATTTCTTCGCCGCGTGATCGGTGTGGAGGATGACCGGGATACCGTAAGCTTCTGCTACCAGCCAGACATAGCGGGCTGCCACGACCGAGCCCAGGATGGAGGTCTGCAGGGCGTCGTTGGCGAGGCCTTTGCCGGCGAAATAGGCGCCGCCGCTGTTCGAGAACTGGATGATGACCGGCGAGCCTGCCTCGCGGGCGGCTTCCATGACGGCGTTGACGGAGTTGGTGCCGATACAGTTGACGGCCGGCAGGGCGAAACCCTGTTCCTTGGCCAGCCCGAAGATTTCGCCGACCGTGGCGCCCGTGGCGACGCCGGGTGCGGCGACGGAGGAAACGGGCTTGTCTGATGCGGATCCGGCCATGGCTTGTTGCGACATCTCTTGATCTCCTTGTTCGTTGGTCGAGTTGCCGGCGCGGTCATCGGCCGACAGCACCGGGCGTTACCCGGCGGGCTTGCGGGGATACTCAGCCCGGGCCCGCTTGCGTGAAAAATACTATAGCAGTCCCTGCGGCAGCGGGACGGGCGGCGTGATGATGATGTCCGCCGTGTCCGGCACTTCCCAGGTGGGACAGGGGCCAGGCCGCGGTCCAGATACCGAAGATGATCATCAGCGCTCCCGCCGCGCGCCGCAGCCCGGGCCGTGAGGCCAGGTTCAGCCTCGATGAAGCCATGCCGGTAGCCGTCATCGACGGCAGGGTGCCGATCCCGAAAGCCGCCATCAGCATGGCCGATACGAGGGGATCCCCCGCCACCAGCGCCATCAGCAGGACGCTGTAGACCAGGCCGCAGGGCAGCCAGCCCCAGAGCATGCCCAGCAACAGCGCGTCGACCGGCCGTCGCGCCGGCATCAACCGGCGGGCGATCGGTGCGAGCCGGGCCCATACTCGCGCGCCGCTGTGCTCCACGAATGCCAGCAGACGCCAGCCCATGGCTAATTGCAGGCCGATGGCTACCATCACCAGGCCCGTCAGGCCCCGCGCCACCGCCGACCAGCCCGGCAGGTCGAGATTGCTGCCGAACGAGCCGCCGAGCCAGCCGGCGATCGCGCCGATCGTCGTGTAGCTGCCGACGCGGCCCAGGTTGAACAGCAAGGTGTAGGCTGCGGCGCCGGCCGCGCCGGTGGATGCCTGGCGCGCGCTCATCCCGAGAGCGCCGGCGATGCCGCCGCACATGCCCAGGCAGTGGCCGCTGCCCACGAGACCGATGCCGAACGCCGCCAGCAGGGTCAGTTCATTTTCCATCGACGTCCCGGGTCTCGCTCTCCGACGGGGGCGGCGGTCGGCGATCGTCGTCCATCAGGATGCGCCAGGCCGGCGTCTCAAGATCGTCGAACTGACCGTTGCCGACGGCCCAGAAAAACGCCCATATGGCGATGCCCAGCAGCACCAGCCCGAGCGGGATCAGGACGAAAATGATCGTCACCGCGAGGCCTCACGCGCCGACACGCCGGACTCGATCCGGGCCGGCGCCTGACCGGGTCCCGGCTCGGCCCGGGCCAGGCGCACGGAATTCAGGACGACCAGGACCGAACTCGCTGACATGCCGATGGCGGCCATCCACGGCGCGACCCATCCGGCGGCAGCCAGCGGCAGGGCGATGAGGTTGTACATCAGGGCCCAGGCCAGATTCTGTCTGATGACCACCCGGGTCCGCCGGGCGAGCGTCAGGCCGTCCGCCAGGGGCGCCAGAGACTCACCCATCAGCATCATGTCTGCGCTGGTCTGTGCCAGCGGCGCGCCGCTGGCCATGGCCACGGACACATCGGCGCCGGCCAGCACCGGCGCGTCATTGACGCCGTCCCCAACGGCCACGACCCGGTGTCCGTCCCGCTGCAGATCGCGGATGCGATGCAACTTGTCTTCCGGCGTCTGGCGGTGACGGAACGATGCGATGCCAGTGGCGGAGGCCGCTTCGGCCACGGCAGCGGCCTCGTCGCCACTGACGATCTCGGCGCCCATGCCCAGACCGGCCAGCCGGCTGACCGCGTCCCCGGATCCTTCGCGCAGCGGATCGCTGAGACGGAATCGGGCTATCAAGCCGTCTTCGTCACCCAGAGCCACCGCGGCATCATCGGCGCTGCCGACCCCTCCACGCTCCCCGGCGCCGCCGCCCGGAGCCAGCCCGGCGGCAAAGTCGGGGCGGCCGATCCGGTAACGCCGTCCGTCCACGCGTCCTTCGATGCCGAATCCCGGGCTGACGCTAGCATCATCCGCCGGCGGCGCCGGTATATCGGAGAATGCCCGGGCGATGGGATGTTCCGAGCGCCGCTCCAGCGCCGCGGCGATGGCCAGGCAGCGCTCGCGCCCGATACCGGCAAGTGGCTCCACGCCCGTCACGGAGATGCGTCCCCGGGTCAGCGTCCCGGTCTTGTCGAACAGGACCCGGTCCGCGCGCGCGAGCTTCTCCAGGGCATCCGGCCGCGTCACCAGAAGACCTGCCCGGGCAAGGCGGGTGGTGGCCGCGGTCAAGGCCGTCGGCGTCGCCAGGGATAGCGCGCAGGGGCAGGTGACCACCAGCACCGACAGGGTGACCTCGAACGCCCGGGCGGGATCGTGGAGGCCCCAGACCAACGCCACCCCGGCGGCGATGACCAGTACACCGACCACGAACCAGCGGGCCACCACATCTGCGCTGCGGGCCAGTCCAGGCCGGAGGGCCTGGGCGCGCTGGAGCAGGCGCGCCACGTGGGACAGCACCGTCTCCGCCCCGGTGCGTTCGACCCGCATCTCGACCGGATCGCCGACGTTGAGGCTGCCACCGATGACCGGTTCACCGGCCTGACGCCGCACCGGTCTCGACTCGCCGGTCAGCATGGATTCGTCAATCAGCGCGGTGGCGGAGTCCAGACGGCCATCCGCCGGGAACGGATCGCCGGCACGGACCAGCAGCCGGTCGCCGGTAGCCAGTTCGCCGACGCCGACGCTGCGGGGCTCATCGTCAGGATCCAGCCGCAGCGCCGTGGCCGGCGCCAGCCGGGCCAGGGCATCGGACATCTCGCCGGCCCGGTGGCGCGCTGTCATCTCGGCGAAGCGGCCCAGGGACAGCAGGAATACGAACATGGTGACCGAGTCGAAATAGACTTCGCCGACACCGCGGAAGCCATTGACCAGACTGGCCAGATAGGCGCCGCCGATCGCCAGCGCCACCGGCACATCCATCCCCGGGCGGCCGGCGCGCAGATCGCGCCAGGCGCCCTGGAAGAACGGGAAGCCCGAGTAGAGCACCACCGGGGTCGCCACGACCAGGCTGATCAGGCGGAGGAATGCCTGGATGTCCGCGTCCATCCCCTGGAATGCGCCGGCGTACAGAGACACGGCGTAAGTCAGCACCTGCATCATGCCCAGACCCGCCACCGCCAGTCGCTTCATGGCCTGGCGCCGTTCGCGCTGGGCCATCGAGGTCTGCGCGTCGGCGCTGACCGGATGCGGCCGGTAACCCAGCCGTGCAAGTCCATCCAGCAGCCGGCTCAGCGGGCTCGCGTCCGGATCCCACAGCAAGCGGGCCCTGGCCGTGGCCGGGTTGACCTGGATCTCGATCACGCCGGGCAGGCGTCCGAGGCTGCGCTCGATCAGCCAGCTGCAGGCGGCGCAGCGCACCCCCTCCACCAGCAGCAGGGCCTCCCTGTTGCCGTCGCTGGTGGCCACCGTGAGCTGTTCCATGACCGCTGGACGGTCGAAGGCCAGCCATTCCGGCCGCACCGCCTCCGGCTCCGCCTGGTCGGGGCGCAGCGCAGTCTCGGTGCGGAAATCGTAGTAATCCTCCAGCCCGCTGTCGCGGATGAACTCCGCCACCGCCTTGCAGCCCGGGCAGCAGACCGGGCGGTCTTCCTGACCTATCTTCACCCGGTACCGGTCACCGGTCAGCACCGGTTCCCCGCAGTGGAAACAGATGCCGTCGGCGTTCATGGATCGTCGTCGACGATGGACGATGGCGGGCGGAGTTCCAGCGGACCCTCGCCGGCGCGGGATTCCCCGGCCAGCCGCCAGCTCAGATCGACCGGCTCCAGCTGGACGTACCAGCGATCCGAAGGCGGCAGCTCGAGCCGGCCCCGGTAGGCGACACCGTCGCTGATCAGTTCGATGCGCCGGTCCTTATCCGCCTGGGTCGGATGTGACAGCGTCAGGAACAACATGTCCGGGTTCTCCGGCAGGTTTCCACGCAACACGGCCAGCACTGCGCCGTCGGTCAATTCGAAGCGGGCAGTCAGACCCAGCGCTCGCGCCCGCTGGTCGCGCTCCAGCCGGAGCTGGGTGGACAGACCGATGCGGGCATAGTCATCGACCACCATCGAGTGGGAGCGGGTCGTCGCCAGGTAGATCGTGATCATGCTTCCGACCACGGCGGTCAGGGGCAGGGCGATCAGGAACCAGGGCCAGAATTGGCGATACCAGGGTTCCGGACGGTTGGCATCCGGGCGTGACATGACGATGGTTATTCTATCTCAGCGGCCGGGTACCGGGCCGAGGAAGCGGGTGTCGGACTCCACCCATATCGCCGGCGCACCCTCGGCCTCCAGTCTCAGCTGGATGTCTCTGCCGCCGGCACCTATCTCGCTGCTGTCCGCGCGCACGGAGATCGGCACCCGGCGCACCTCGCCGGATTCCAGAGCCAGCGCAGCGGGATCGACCTCTACCGTCATCCCGGGGACACCGCTGGCTTCGAGACGATATTGATGGGGCACACCGTCCAGATTGATGATCTTCAGGGTGTACACGTTTTCGATCACGCCCGGTTCGACCTCACGATAGAGTGCGTTGCGATCGCGGATGGTGTCCATGCGCAGGGGCATACGCTGGCTCAGCGATACCGCGAAACCGATCACCAGGACGATCAGCAGGGCGGTGTAGATCAGGATTCTCGGCCGCATGATGCTCAGCGGCTTGTTCTCCGCCATGGACGATTCCGAGGCGTAGCGGATCAGCCCGCGCGGGTAGTCCATTTTGTCCATGACAGAATCGCACACGTCGATACAGGCGGCGCAGGCGATACATTCGTACTGGAGCCCCTCGCGGATGTCGATACCCGTGGGACAAACCTGGACGCACATGTTGCAGTCGATGCAGCTACCCAGACCCGCATCGGCCGGGTTGATGCCGCGTTTGCGGCCGCCCCGCGGTTCGCCACGTTTTTCATCGTAGGCAATCACCAGAGTGTCGTGATCGAACATGGCGCTCTGGAAACGCGCGTAGGGACACATGTACTTGCATACCTGCTCGCGCAGCAATCCCGCGTTGCCGTAGGTGGCAAAGGAGTAGAACAGGCACCAGAAGGTGGCCCAGGGGCCGAGGCTGAAGCTGGCGATCTGGCCGAATAATTCCCGGATCGGCGTGAAATAGCCCACGAAGGTAATACCGGTCCACAGCGAGAAGACGATCCACATGAATTGCTTGGCGCTCTTGCGCAGGATCTTCTCCCGGGTCCACGGCCCCTGGTCGAGCTTGCGCCGACGCGTCGACTTGCCTTCGGCCAGACGCTCCATCCACACGAACACCTCGGTCCACACGGTCTGTGGGCAGGCATAGCCGCACCAGATGCGACCGAGCAGAGCGGTGAAGAAAAACAGGGAGAGCGCGGCGATGATCAGCAACAACGCCAGGTAGAAGAAATCCTGGGGCCAGAACGTGAGTCCGAAGATGTAGAACTTGCGTGCGGGCAGATCGAACAGCACGGCCTGGCGACCTTGCCAGTTGATGAACGGGAGCAGGTAGTAGATACCCAGCAGCACGACGACGGCGATCTTGCGCAGACGATCGAAACGCCCGCTGACTTCGCGGGCGTGGATCTTCTCGTGGACGATATAGAACGAATCGGGGGCCTGGCTGGCCGGCTCGCTCATCCTCCGGATCCTCCGTCGCGTCCGGCCTGCCCGGTGCGGGCTCGCTGCTCGCGTTTGCGGCGTCGGGCTGCGCGCCGGCGTGCGCGCACGCCCGGGATATCCTGGGCACGATGCTCGGTGCGCACCAGCATCACCACCAGCGCGGCGGTGCTGGCGGTAAGCAGCCAGAAACCGAAAAAGCCCAGCGCGTAGCCGGCGTCCCGGGTGATCTCCCAGCCCAGCGTGTTATTGCCGCTCAAAACCTCGGGGTCCACCGAGGCGAAGAACACCATGGTGGCTACCGCCGCCGTCAGGAAAGAGATCCAGAGGATGTAGGCGATGTCGCGTTGGCGCCGTTTCCAAGTGCGCGGCGGTTCCGGCAGGTCCTCCGGGGGGTGTCCGGGCTGGGTCGATTCAGTCACCTGCCTGGCCTGAGAGCTTCAGGACGTAAGCTGCCATCAGCCGTGTACGGTCCTCGCCCAGGAGCGGCAGCTGCGCCGGCATCTGGTTGGCCCGGCCGTTGACCAGGGCGTAACGGATATCCGCGGCCGAACCGCCGAACACCCAGACGTCGTCGGTCAGGTTGGGCGCGCCGATCATCTTGTTGCCCTTGCCGTCGAGTCCGTGACAGGCCGCGCAGACCTGAGCGAAGCGGGCGCCGCCGGCGGCGGCCTTGTCGGCCGGGGCGTCGCGTCCGCTGATCGACAACACGTAGGCGATGACTTCCTCGACGCCATCGTCGCCGAGGATCGCCGCCTGAGCGGGCATCACCCCGTTACGTCCGTTCCGCAGGGTGGCCAGGATATCGTCCGGTGATCCGCCGTACTGCCAGGCGTCGTCGGTGAGATTGGGAAAGCCGACCGCGCCTCGGCCGGCGGAACCGTGACAGGCCGCACAGTTGTTGCCGAAGATGTTGCCGGCGGCCGCCATGGCCTCTTCGTCCGCCGCCAGCTGCGTCAGGTCCATGTCTCTGAAGCGGGCATAGAACTCCGCGTATTTCGCCTCGGCCGCCTCCACCTCCGCCTGGTATTGCCCCACCTGGCTCCAGCCGAGCACGCCGCTGAAGTTGCCCAGCCCCGGATAGAGGATGAAATACGCGACGCTGAGCAGGACCGTCACATAGAACAGTCCAAGCCACCAGCGTGGCAGCGGATTGTTGAACTCTTCCAGGTCTCCATCCCATTTGTGTCCGGTGACCTCGGTAGTGCCGGGTGTGGCGCGTTGGGTATTCGTATACATCAGCCATACCGCGGCCACGATGTTGCCCAACGTCAGGATGATGATGAACCAGCTCCAGAAGCTACTCATTGTCTGTTGTCTCCCGCACTTTCGAGATCCGCGCTGTCATCGGAAGGCTCCCGGATGTCGTCATCCAGGGGCAACCGCGCGGCCTCGTCGAAGTCTTTCTTGCGCTTGCTGCTCCAGGCCCACAGCACGATGCCGATAAAGGTCAGCATCAGCAGAAGGGTGGACAATCCTCGCAGGGTAGGCAGATCCACGCCCTATCTCCGACCCTGGATATTGGTGCCCAGGCCCTGCAGATAGGCGATCACCGCTTCCATCTCGGTCTTGCCGGTGACTTC
>CBDTYJ010000117.1:0-8030 GCA_965364575.1 uncultured Gammaproteobacteria bacterium | reverse complement strand
TCTCGACCAGATAGCGGCCCGCGACCCATCCGGTCAAACCCGTACCGGTCGCGCGTCTGCAGGATAGCGTATACCATTCTCACCCGCCCATTGCCGCAGCATTAAAGGGAACCGTTCACATCGATCCCGACGCTGAACTCAGCCGGAGCAACCGGACAAATGAAAGCTTCAATCGACGAAAACATGAGCCTTTTGCTGCGTTTTCGGGACGCCGTCGGCCATATTCACGGCAGCGAAGACTTGTGCATATTGCTCTACTCGCTGGTGAAACGGGAGAAACCGAAAGTCATCCTGGAGCTCGGAACGGGCCTCGGCGTGACCGCAGCATGGATCGGTCGGGCGTTGGCAGAAAATGGCGTAGGGCATCTGTGGACCACCGACGATGGGCGCTTTCAGGATTCGTTTTTGCCACAGGCGTTGCAGCACCTGAGGGAGATCCCGGAATTTGCAGATGCGGCCGTGGCGAACGAAGATCTCGCCGGATTCTTACGGATTCTTTTCCAGCTCACCGGCGTCACGAAACAGGTTAGCTGTCTTGATAAGACGATCGATCTGAACCGGGGCATCGATGACCTGATTCCCGATGAGGTGCGGGCTGGGCAAAAGATAGACATGCTGTTCTCCGACTATGCCCATGCACCGGGGGACATCCTTGATCTGCTCGGACTGGTTTTGCCGCATATGGCAGAATATTCATCCATATTCATCGACAGTGCCTCAACCTACCTGCTGTCCTATTTCATGCTTGAGCAGGTCGTGGACCAGCTCAATGCAGGTAAATTGCCGCATCGCCTGACCCAGGGACGGAGTTTCGAGCAGCGCCAGTACTTGCTGCAGATGATCAGCGAAAGGCGCTTTCAGCTGGTTCACCTGTTCGAAGACAAGGACCGTGCACAAAACAGCACGACCTGGCTCAGACTGGCGCCGGTGCAGTGGTCACCTCCGCCGACTGCCCGGGTTCGATGAGGGACCCATCGGCCCATCCAGGCAGGGGTCCCGCTAGAGCTGCGGGCCGGCATTGCAGCGGCGGAGACGATTGCGCCACTGTTGTCAGGTTGCAGACGGACGATCGACTGTCCGAATGATCAGAGCTTCGGACGGATATCGAAGGCGATGCAGATCCGCTCTTCGTCTGTGTCATACGGCAGTGTCCGATGCCACACAAAGGACGGGAATAGATTCAGGCGGCCGGGGCGCGGGCGGAGGATCGTGGTCGGGAAATCCGTCGATCCGCAAAACGGTTCGAGCGGGCGGCCGAGTTCAAGACAACCGCCTGGATCATCGTCGGCACTTGCCTGAACGCTATCTGGCACGACAGCGTAGTACACACCGCTGATCCATCCGTCGCGGTGAATATGGGACTGCTGGTAACCGCCGGCCTGGATGACGATGCCCCATATATCGATGTCCCAGCGGTCGGGTTTCCATGCCAGGTAAGGATGGGATCCATCCATAGGCAGTTCATTGAGGTACGCTCTTGCCCGATCCTCGATCCAGTCCACCAGCTCGGTGACCGGCCCCGGGGCTTCTTCTAGAAGATTCCCGGTATGGGCTCCACCGCGTGTCGTGTTGCCGGAGCGCTCGTAAACCAGCGTTGGGTGCTCGCGCACATGCCTGGCCAGCCGCTGATCCAGGTCATCGGGACGACCCGGGACACTCGCGGAGCCAGGACGCTGGAAACTCCGGATCAGTAACTCGGGCCGCGTCAGCGTCGATACGGCCAGCACGTCGCCAGTCTGGCAAAACGCGATGTAAAGATAAGCTAGCGTGGTGCGGTCATACGGATTGAGCTGAAGTGCTTTCTCCAGACTCTGCCGGCCTTTTGCGGCCTGGCCTGCTGCCAGCAGCGCCGCGCCGAGCATCGCGTGGATACTGCCATCGGACGGAGCTTGATCCGCGGCCTTGGACAACCAGTCCAGGGCCTCCTCGTGCCGGCCTGCATCGCGGTAAAGAATGCCGAGATCAGCCATGCTGTTCACCGAATCCGGCGCCAGCTTCAATGCTTCGAGATAGGCCGTTTCCGCCTCCTGGATCCGGCCCAGTGACCTGAGACTGTGGGCCAATTTCTGCCATGCCATGGCGTCCGCAGGTGACATCTGCAGCAGCCGCTCGAAGTCTCTCAGGGCTTCTTCATGGCGGGCGACGATCTGCAGAACTTCGCCTCGATACCGGATCCAGTCGCTGGCCTCGGGGTGCAATTCCAACGCGCGGTCGAGGCATTCGACAGCCTTCCCGAAGCGTCGGCATGAGACCAGCTTCCTGGCCGTCGCAACGAGTGTTTCAGGTGCGGTTGTCGTAGTCATCGCGGGTTCTGGATTCTTGTCGCTTTCCATAGGGCCCGCCAAGATCATGCCACAGAGACGCGCAGATTTACTTGTCGTTCCTGCGCCGCGAGCCAACGATACCAATGACGAGGACAGGCCAAGGCGTCGATACGGATCACCCGGAAGATGACCTGGCTAACGGAGAGCGGGTGCATCCGGCCGACTTCGCGCGACTTCGGTATCAGCACAACCACGACCACCGCCCGGATCAACGCTGCAATCACAAAGGCTGCGGATAAAGGGCTCCGCCGGCAGTAACCGCTGCCGAACAGGTGGATCTCCGTCGGCATCACGGGGCCAAGGTAGCCTCCCCTGCCGGATGTTTCCGGCAGGGGGTTATCCCCTCATCTCAAATGGAGAAAACCCATACATCTGTGTGTGTGGACCCTGCGGTTTGCTTTGGTCTCAGCCCCCGCCCGGCAGGGCTTGCGTCTTCCTCTGGGCGTTATACGGTTGTTTTCTTTTAATCAGCTTGTCAGCCGACATTAGCAGGCGGCCCTGGAGGGCGGTGGCCACGGCGTATTCGATTTCGGGATACAGGGACTGGTGGTTATACTGATTTTCTTATCCGGGGCCGGTGTCTTCCTGCGACGGCGACCAAGGGGGATCGCTTGAACAAATCGTATCGCGTCCGTGGCGCGCTCCTCGGTGCGTGTTGGGTATTTCTTGGCGCCTGTTCCAAACCGGAACCACCGCCGCCACCGCCGCAGAAAGTCGGTGTTCAGAACGTCGACACCCGTACGGTTAGCCGGACCATCGAGAAGGTCGCCCAGACGGAGAGTTCGCGAGAGGTGCAGGTCGTCGCACGGGTGTCCGGCTTCCTGGACCGGATCGTGTACACCGAGGGCTCGCTCGTCAACGAAGGCGACGTGATGTTCGAGATGGACAAGCGGCCCTTCGAGGCGAGCCTGGAGGCGGCCAAGGGAGAGCTTCAGGCGTCCAGGGCCCGGCTGGCCACGGCGACCGCAAACCTGAACCGCACCCGGCCCCTGGCCGAAGCCGATGCCATGAGCCAGAGCGACCTGGATGCCGCCGTGGGCGAGCGGGACGCGGCGGCCGCCGCCGTCTACTCGGCCAGGGCCAACGTGACTCAGGCGGAGCTGGACCTCAGCTACGCTACCATCCGCGCCCCGGTGACGGGCCTGTCCGGCAAGGCGAAACAGCGCGAGGGCGCGTTCCTGAATGCCATGAGCGAATCCGCCAACCTGAGCTACGTGGCCCAGGTGGACCCCATCTGGGTCAATTTCAGCGTGTCCCAGAACGAGATGGAGCAACACGAGCGGCGGCAGGCGGAAGGCCTGGTCAGCTCGGTCGAGGGTGGACAGCTGGAGTTCGAGGTCTACCTGGCCGACGGGCGGCTGTTCCCGCACAGGGGACGGATGGATTTCCAGTCCCCGGATTTCGACGACCGGACCGGCACGTTCAGCGTCCGGGCGGTGGTGCCCAATCCGGATTTCACCCTGCGCCCGGGGATGTTTGTGAAGGCCAAGGTGCTGGGGATCAACCAGCCCAATGCGGTGGTTGTGCCGCAAAAAGCCGTACAGCAGTCTCCCAACGGGCACATCGTCTGGCTCGTGGGCGAGGACAACAAGGCCGAGGCACGCCCGGTCGTGACCGGTGACTGGATCGGCGATGACTGGGTGATCGAGCAAGGCCTGAAGGGCGGGGAGACCCTGATCGTCGAAGGCATACGCACGCTGCGTCCGGGCGCACCCATCGATCCGGTTCCCGCCGGCCGGTCCGGGTCGGACACGGTGGCCGCTCCCGGCGGTCCTGCCGGGGCCGACGGCGGCGAGTCTCCCGGACCTGACTGATGGGTCCCAGTTTCTTCATAGACAGGCCGGTCTTCGCGACGGTCATCTCGCTGATCATCGTGATCGCGGGCGGTGTCTCACTGGGCGTGACCCCCATCGCTCAATATCCGGAAATCGCGCCGCCCACCGTCAACGTGTCGGCCCGTTATCCGGGAGCGACCGCCGAAGTGGTGTCCAACACCGTGGCCGCGCCCATCGAGCAGCAGGTAAACGGCGTGGACGACATGATCTACATGACGTCCACCAGCTCCTCGAGCGGTGACATGACCCTCATCGTGACCTTCGAGCCCGGGACGGATCCCGACATTGCGCAGGTCAATACCCAGAACCGGGTCAGCCAGGCGCTGGCGAAATTGCCCCAGGTCGTGAGCGACCAGGGCGTCACCGTCCAGAAAGTCTCCCAGACGTTCATGATGGTGGTCAGCTTCTATTCCGAAGACGGCTCGATCGATCCGGTGTATCTCCAGAACTACGTCAATCTTTACGTTCTCGACGCGATCAAGCGCGTGCCCGGGGCCAATCTGTCGGTGGTCTATCCGGTGCCCGACGTTGCGATGCGGGTATGGCTGCAGCCGGATCGCCTCGCCCAGCTCGGCATTACCACCCAGGAGGTGGCCAGCGCCATTGCCGGCCAGAACCAGGCTTTCGGCATCGGCCAGATCGGCCAGGCGCCCGCGCCGCCTGGCACCGTCCAGAATTTCCCGGTGACCAGCCAGGGCATGCTGGTCAAGCCCCAGGAATTCGAGAACATCATCCTGCGCGCCGGGACGGACGAAAATGCCGCGATCGTAAGAGTCCGGGATGTGGGCCGGGCCGAGCTCGGCTCCCAGAACTATGCGCTTACCAGCAAGGTGGACGGCAAGACGGCCGCCCACCTGGTGGTGTTCCAGCAGCCCGGGGCCAATGCCATCGAGACGTCGAACCGGGTCCGCGGGCTCCTGGACGAACTGGCCCCGGCATTTCCGTCCGGGCTCGATTACAAGGTCGTGATGGATACGAGCCAGTTCACCCGCGCATCCATCGAAAAAGTCGTGCACACGTTTTTCGAGGCCGTGGTCCTGGTCGTGGCCGTGGTCTTCCTCTTCCTGCAGAGCCTTCGCGCGACCGTGATTCCGACCATCGCCGTCCCGGTGGCGATCGTCGGCACCTATGTCGGCATTTACGCGCTCGGCTTTTCGACCAACATGCTCACCCTGTTCGGCATGATCCTGGCCATCGGTCTCGTCGTGGACGACGCGATCATTGTCGTCGAGGCCGTCGAGCACAAGATGGCGACGCTGGGACACACGGCCAAGGAGGCCGCCAAGGAGGCGATGGCCGAACTCACCGGGGCGCTCGTATCCATCGTGCTGGTCCTGTCGTCGGTGTTTCTGCCCGTGGCCTTCCTGGGTGGCCTGACCGGTACCCTCTACAAGCAGTTCGCCGTCACCATCGCCATCGCCATGGCCATCTCGGGCATCGTCGCCCTCACGCTTTCCCCCGCGCTTGCGGCGCTGATCCTGAAACCCGGCTCCCATGAGAAAAAAGGGTTCTTCCTCTGGTTCGAGAACACGTTTACGAAGATCACGAACACCTATGTTCGCGGCGTCGAGTGGCTTGTTCATCACAGGACCATCGGACTCGTGCTCTTCGGCGTGACCGTGTTCGCCGTAGTGCATATGTTCCGGATCCTGCCCGGCAGCTTCGTTCCGGACGAGGACCAGGGGTACCTGTTCGGCATCACGATGATGCCGGACGCCGTGAGCCTGGAGCGCACGACGACGGCGAGCGACAAAGCGGTGGATGCGCTTCAGCAAATCTCTGCAGTAGACAACGTGGCCCAGATCGACGGCTACAGCCTGCTGGACGGCCAGTACCGGACCAATTCAGGCATGCTGTTCGTGCCGCTGAAGCCCTTCGAGGAACGGGATAGCGAGACCGAATCGTCGTTCGCCGTGCTCCAGGAGTCCCGTAAATCCCTTGGGGCCATCGAGGACGGCTATATTTTTGCCGTTAATCCGCCGGCCATACCTGGCCTGGGCACAACGGGCGGCTTCGAGTTCTACGTCCAGAGCCGGGGAGGCGGTTCGCCGCAGGCGCTGGAGCAGAACGTCAGGAAATTCATCGGGGCCGCCCAGTCACGTCCCGAGCTGACCGGCGTTTCGAGCACCTTCTCGGCCAGCGAGCAGCAGCTGTACCTGGAGGTGGATCGCAGCCGCGCCGAGCTGCTGCAGTTGTCGGTCGAGGATATCTACGCCACGCTGCAGGCATATTTCGGCTCGCTGTATGTTTCCCAGTTCTCGGACTTCGGCCGGATCTGGCAGGTGATCATCCAGGCGGAACCGCGTTACCGGGACACGCCGGAGGACTTTTCCAACGTTTTTGTGCGCTCCCGAACCGGGCAGATGGTACCGCTGTCCTCCGTGGCAACCTATCGCTACGAGGCCGGGCCCAACATCCTGCCGCGTTTCAACGCGTTTCCGGCGGCAAAGATCACCGGTTCGGCGGCGCCCGGATACAGTTCCGGCCAGGCTATTGATGCGATGGAAGAGGTCGCGGGCGAGGCCTTGCAGGACGGTTATTCTTACGCCTGGTCCGGCCAGGCCTACCAGGAGAAACTTGCGGGCGGCACGTCTACCCTGGCGTTTATCTTCGGCATCATCATGGTGTTTCTGATTCTCGCCGCCCAGTACGAGAAGTGGACGCTGCCTTTCGGCGTGCTGATGGCCGTTCCCTTCGCGATCCTCGGGGCCCTGGTCCTGACCTGGGCCCGGGGGCTCGAGAACGACGTGTATTTCCAGGTCGGCCTCGTGACGCTGATCGGGCTTTCGGCGAAGAACGCGATCCTCATTACAGAGTATGCAGTAGAAAACTTCCGCCAGGGCATGCCCATCGAAAAAGCAGCGGTCGAGGCCGCCCGGGTCCGGTTCCGGCCCATCGTGATGACCTCTCTGGCCTTCATCCTCGGCTGCGTGCCCATGGCAAAGGCGACCGGCGCCGGCGCCAACAGCCTGCATGCCATCGGCACGGGTGTCATCGGCGGCATGCTGGCCTCGACATTGATCGCTTCGTTTTTCGTGCCCATGTTCTTCGTGATCATCGAATCGCTGTCCATGCGGCGCGGCGGCAAGAAGGCTGCCGACGAGGATGCGGAAGGCAGTCTGCCCGCGGCGGCCGCTCACGCGGATAGCGGGGAGGGGCGCTAGCATGTCATCCGGGTCACTTCGTTCGCTTGCCCTGGGCGCGCTCGCCTGCGTGCTGGCGGGGTGCGCGGTCGGTCCCGACTACCAGCCGCCCGAGGTGACCCTGCCGGCCGACTGGCGTGTGAATACGGAGGAAGCTGCGGACCTGGCCAATTCCCGCTGGTGGAATCGCTTCGACGATCCCGTTCTCGATGAGCTGATCACCACGGCGCTGGAAGAGAACCGGGACATCCGGCTTGCGGCCGCGCGCGTCGATCAGTTCCTAGGTGCCCTGCGCACGACCCGTGCGGAGTTTTTCCCCCAGGTCGGCTACGAGGGCGACGTCAGCCGCAATCGACTGTCCGAGGACAGCTTCGGTTTCGCCCCGGGCGGGGACCCATACTTCTCGCAGTATGCCGCGTCCCTCGGCGCTTCCTGGCAGATCGACCTGTTCGGCCGCGTGCGGCGGCAGACCGAGGCGGCCCAGGCCCAGGTTTATGCCTCCGAACAGGGCCGCCGGGGCGTGATCCTGAGCGTCGTCGCGGGGGTCGCCACCACATACATCCAGTTGCGTGGTCTGGACCGACAGCTGGCGATATCCATCGAAACAGCGGCGAGCTACGAACGCAGCCTCGACATTTTCCGGCTGCGCTACCAATACGGGACGGTGTCCCGCCTGGAACTCGCCCAGGTCGAGAGCCAGTACTACCAGGCGCAGGCGGCCATTCCCG
>CBDTYJ010000116.1:0-8047 GCA_965364575.1 uncultured Gammaproteobacteria bacterium | reverse complement strand
TCCGGCAGGACCACTCCACCAGAGGCAGATCCGCTTCGGGGCTGCCGGCGTTCTCATAATGTTTGAGCACCGTCGACGCCAGGTAGAGCGTGCTGAGGATATCGCCGAGCCGCGCGGACAGCATCTCCTTCTTCTTCAGCGCGCCGCCCAGGGTGAGCATGGCCACGTCCGAGGCCAGCGCGAACGATGCTGAGAAACGGGTGATCTGCTGATAGTAACGACGCGTCGGTCCCGAGTCCGGCGCGTCGGCATAACGCGCGAGCGTGATGGCCTGGACGAAGGACCGGGCCGCATTGCTGATCGCGTAGCCGAAGTGACCGAACAGGGCGTGATCGAATTCTTCCAGCCCGCGCTCGGGATCCGGGTCCCGGGCAGCCTGCAGCTCGCGCAGCACATAGGGATGACAGCGGATCGCACCCTGGCCGAAGATGATCAGACTGCGGGTGAGGATGTTGGCGCCTTCCACCGTGATCATCACCGGGACCGAGGCGTAGCCGGTCCCCAGATAATTCCGCGGTCCCATGCACACGGCCTTGCCCCCCTGGACGTCCATGGCGTCATTGGCGACCACCCGTGACATCTCCGTGCAGTGGTACTTGAGGATGGCCGAGGGCACCGCGGGACGCTCGCCGGTATCGATCGCCGAAACCGTCACGGTACGGGCCGCGTCGGTGATGTAGGTCAGGCCCGCCATGCGCGCCACGGCTTCCTGCACGCCCTCGAAGTTGCCGATCGAGGTGCCGAACTGTTTGCGGATGCGCGCATAGGCGCCGGTGGCAAAGGTGCCCGCCTTGGCCCCGCCCACCGCATTGGCCGGCAGCGAGATGGAGCGCCCGACGGACAGCAGTTCGACCAGCATCCGCCAGCCGCTTCCGGCCATCTCCGGACCGCCGACGATAAAGTCCAGCGGCACGAACACATCCTTACCGGTGATCGGGCCGTTCATGAAGGGGATGCCGATCGGCAGGTGCCGGCGCCCGATTTCGACGCCTTCGACATCGGCGGGGATCAAGGCGACCGTGATGCCGTAATCCTTGCGATCCGGATCGCCCATCAGGCCCTCGGGGTCGTAGAGGCGGAACGCCAGGCCCACGACGGTGGCGACCGGCGCCAGCGTGATGTAGCGCTTCTCGAAATTCAGGCGCATGCCGAGGACTTCCTTGCCTTCGTACGTGCCCCGGCAGACGACGCCTGAATCCGGGATGGACGCGGCGTCCGAACCCGCTCGCGTAGCGGTCAGACCGAAGCACGGTATTTCGCTGCCAGCCGCCAGACCTGGCAGATAGCGTTGCTTTTGTTCCTCGGTGCCGTAGTGCAGCAGCAGTTCGGCAGGTCCCAGGGAATTCGGCACCGCGACCAGGGAGGCGGCGGTGGCGCTGCGCCCGGCGATCTTCGCCAGCACCTGGGAGTGGGCGTAGGCTGAAAACTCCAGACCGCCATATTCCTTGGGGATGATCATGGCGAAGAAGCCATGTTTCTTGAGGAAGTCCCAGACCGGCTTCGGCAGATCCGCCAACTCGTGGGTGATCTTCCACTCGTCGATCATCCGGCACAGTTCTTCGGTCGGTCCGTCGAGGAATGCCTGCTCTTCTTCGGTCAATCTCGGCGCCGGGTGGCTGCGAAGCTTCCGCCAGTCCGGATCTCCGGAGAAGATCTCTCCTTCCCACCAGACCGACCCGGCTTCCAGCGCCTCGCGCTCCGTGTCGGAGATGTTGGGCAGCATCTTGCGATACGCAGCCAGCAGCGGACGCGTCACCCGGTTGACCCGCAGCTCATCCACATTCAGCGCGGCCAGACCGGCAAACGCGGCCCACAGCAGCAGCAGCCAGAGAACACCGCCGTCGCCGAAGATGGTGTAGGCCAAAAGCGCGAAACCGGCGGCGACCGTGGCGTTGAACAAGCTGGCGCGGCGGTAAGCGAGCCAGATGCCGCCGCCGACAAAAAGGAGAAGCCAAAAGATCATGGACATGGTGCTGTGCCTCCTGGAGACCCGCCTTCGCGTATAGCGGGCTGGTGGGGGTCGTTGTCACGACTATAGCGCAGTTTTGCTGTGGTGCGCCAAAAGCGTCCGGGGCGGCAAACAGCGGTCAATTCCCGATCGTCTGCATTTCGCAGATGCAAAAAAAGCCGCGTTAAAACGCGGCTCGGTGAGTACCAAACGGTCTTCCGGGTTTACAGGAGATCAGCGACGCCGGCGCGCTCCTCTCTCAATTCGGCGTCAGTGGCGGCCATCCGCTCGCGGCTGAAATCATCAATTTCCAGGCCCTGCACGATCTCGTAACGGCCGTCTTTGCAGCGCACCGGGAACGAGTAGATGACGCCTTCTTCTATGCCGTAACTGCCGTCCGCGGGCACTGCCATGCTCACCCAGTCGTCTGCCGGGGTCCCGGCCACCCAGTCGCGCACGTGATCGATAGCCGACGAGGCGGCCGATGCGGCCGAAGACGCGCCGCGCGCCTTGATGATGGCCGCTCCCCGCTGCTGGACGGTGGGGATGAAATCGTCTGCGATCCAGGCCCGGTCCACCAGGGCCGGGGCCGGCTTTCCGTCGACCACCGCATGGCTGATATCCGGATACTGGGTCGCCGAATGATTGCCCCAGATGATCATCCGGCGGATGGCCGCGACCGGCATGCCGGTGCGGTCTGCCAGCTGGCTGATGGCCCTGTTGTGATCCAGCCGGGTCATGGCGGTGAAATTCGCGGGATCCAGATCAGGTGCGTTACAGCTCGCGATCAGGGCGTTGGTGTTGGCCGGGTTACCCACCACCAGCACCCGCACATCCCGGCTTGCATGGTCGTTCAGGGCCTTGCCCTGAACCGAGAAGATCTTGGCGTTCTCCAGCAACAGGTCTTTGCGCTCCATGCCCGGTCCGCGGGGTTTGGCGCCGACCAGCAGTGCGTAATCGGTATCCCGGAAGGCCACCCCCACGTCATCGGTGGCGACCACGTCGCTGAGTGTCTGGAACGCACAATCCCGGAGCTCCATCTCGACGCCCTTCAATGCGCCCAGGGCGGGCGGGATCTCGAGCAACTGAAGGATGACGGGCTGGTCTGCGCCGAGCATCTGGCCTGAGGCGATGCGGAATGCCAGTTGGTATCCAATCTGGCCGGCAGCGCCGGTGATCGTGACTCTTGCGGGGCTCTTCATGATGTATTTGTCCTTTGATTCTCTGGCCGTCGGGGGCACGACGCCGGTGTTTGCGCCCGCACGCGATGGCCGACAAAAAAGCAGACTGATTTTAGCAGGGGGGCGCGGAGTGCGTGCGTCACGGGACGCGAGCCGCCGGCAAGAGGGGGGTTGCATTCCGGAAGTTTGGTGTTATAGTTAACTACAACACCACTCCACCACAAGCAGAGGGACCACAGCAGGACCCCGGAGGAACGCTCATGTGGACCGACAGCAGAAAAGCGAGATGGACACTATTGGCCCTGTGGGCCGGGCTGGCTGTCGTGCTGGCCGCGGCCGAAGGAATCGGTGGCGTCGGTGCCCAGAACATCGACGTGGCCAGGGCGGAAGCCTCTGCGGGACCCTGCGTGTCGGACGTGGACGAGGTCACCCGGATGGCCCGCCTGGCGCCGACGGGTACGGACTCGGCGGCGGAGTAACCGGACCGATTCATGGACCCCAACTGGAACGATAACCAGCCCATCTACCGGCAGCTCCGGGACCGGGTCGTGGAGATGATCCTGGAGAACGTGCTGGGGGATGGTGACGCCCTGCCCTCGGTGCGCAGCGTCGCCGCCGAATACCGTCTCAATCCCCTGACGGTGCTCAAGGGATATCAGGAACTTGTAGATGAGGGGCTGGTGGAGAAACGCCGCGGCCGCGGCATGTTCGTCCGGGACGGAGCGAAAAAGAACCTGCTCAAGGACGAACGGCAATTGTTCCTGGAGGAGCAATGGCCGACTGTCGTGGCGACTATCCGTCGTCTCGGTCTCGACCTGGACGAGCTGCTGGCCCGGGCGGAAGCCCAGATTAAGGAAGAGGGGAGGGACGCCGAATGACCACGCTGGTCCGGGCGAGCAATCTGAGCAAGCGCTTCGGCCAGGTCGTGGCGCTGGACGGCGTCGACCTGGAGATCCCCGAGGGTCGAATCGTCGGTCTGATCGGCCCGAACGGGGCCGGCAAGACCACAGCGCTGAAAGCCCTGCTCGGACTGACATCGTTCTCGGGCGAGCTGGAAGTCATGGGACTCGATCCAAGGCGGGAGCGCCACAAGATCATGCAGGACGTCTGCTTCATCGCCGACGTCGCCGTGCTGCCGCGCTGGCTCAAGGTCCGTCAGGTCCTGGAGATCGCGGAGGGCCTTCATCCCCGATTCAGTCCCGAACGGGCGGAGAAACTGCTGGCTGCCAGCCAGGTGCGTCTCGACAGCCGGGTCGGGCAATTGTCCAAGGGCATGGTGACCCAGCTGCACCTGGCCCTGGTGATGGCGATCGAGGCGAAGCTGCTGGTGCTGGACGAGCCGACCATCGGCCTCGATATCCTCTACCGTAAAGACTTTTACACCACGCTGTTGAACGATTATTTCGACGAAGGCCGGACCATCCTGGTCACCACACATCAGGTGGAGGAGATCGAACACATCCTCACCGACGTCCTGTTCATCAACAAGGGCCGCATCGTCCTCGATGAATCCATGGAGCAGATCGGAGAGCGCTTCGCCCAGGTTGCCGTGACGCCGGACCAGGCCGATGCCGCCAGGGATCTGGATCCCCTTTACGAGCAGGATGTGTTCGGACGCAAGATCTTCCTGTTCCAGGACCGCACGCCCCAACAGCTCTCCGGTCTCGGTGAGACCCGGGTGCCGGGTATCGCCGACCTCTTCGTCGCCAAGATCAAGGGAGCTGCCGCATGAGCGCCATGACCATGCTGCTCAGGCGCGAGACCTGGGAACACCGGGCTATCGTCATCGCGCCGACGGTTTTCGGAGCCTTGTTCATCCTTGTGGCGATACTGGCGGCCGCAGGCGCAATCCACGTCCAGATAGGCGATGGCGGCGTCGATCTGCGAGCCATGCTGTCGAGCATGGACGGGCGGCAGGTCGCCGCGTCCATGCAGATGCAGTTCGCCTCGCTGGCCTTGTTCTTCGATGCGGTGATGCTGTTGGTGATCACCTTCTATCTGCTGGATTGCCTGTATGCGGAACGCAAGGACCGCAGCATACTGTTCTGGAAATCGTTGCCGGTGTCAGACCTGACAGTGGTGGGTTCGAAGTTGCTGACCGCGACGGTGGTGATACCGCTGGTCACCGCGACAGTGTTCCTGGCGACGGCGGTCGGCATCTACCTCATCATCGGTGCTCTGGCACTGTTCGCGGGGAGCGGCGCAGTGCTGGCAGCGGGCCCCGGCGCGATCCTGGATACCATGGCTGCCGCCCTGTACGGGATGATCGTCCAGTCCCTCTGGTATCTGCCCCTCTATGGCTGGCTGTTGCTGGTCTCGGCCTGGGCCAAGCGCACGGTGCTGCTCTGGGCAGCGTTGCCGTTGTTCGCCGTGACGGCCCTGGAGCGGATGGTGTTCGGCACTCGTTTCTTCGGTGATCTGCTGGGCGAGCGACTCGTCGGCGTATTCCCTCTCGCGTTCAGGCCCGCCACTGATCACATCGTCTGGGAATTCCATGAGGGCGGGGCCAATGCGTCCCTGGAGCTGGTCGAGAGCCTGAGCGGGCTGATGGATCCAGGCGCCTTCCTCTTGAGCCCCGGCCTCTGGGGTGGTCTGGTGGTTGCGTTCCTGTTGAGCGGGGCGGCAGTCTGGTTGCGCCGCTATCGGGACGAGACCTGAGCGGCCCGATGCAAAGGCAAGGGCAAGGGCGAAGCGGAGTCTGGTTTCGATGAGAAGAAATTCCCTGATACCGGCATTGATCATGGTGGCCGTGTTGCCGTTCACGGGTTGCGTCATCGTCGTCAATGACGAACAGGCCGATGCCGAATGGATCGGCAGCTATGAGACCGACAGCGAGACCCGGAGCGCGGCCAACGCCGATCTCCGTGAGCGCGTCGGCCGGCGCCTGTCCGCCGAGCCGGGCCTTCAGGGCCAGGACATCTCCGTCAGCGCCAAGGACGGCACGGTCACCCTGCGCGGTCAGGTGGCTGAGCCCGGGCTGATCGAGCAGGCTATCGATGCAGCATCCGCCGTGGACGGCGTGCGCCGGGTCGTCGCCCGGCTGACCGTCGAGGTCCGGCCGGGCTGATCCTGCGGGGATCACCCCTGGATGCCGATTTTCAGGTTAGGCTATAGCCACATCCCTGACCGGATCGCCTCACCCGGGCGCCATGCCATGACGACCAAGGCATTATCTCTGCAGATCTTCTGGCTGAGCCTCCTCCTCGGTGATCTTGCGATCGCCCGGGAGCCGCCGGAGACCCCGACGGAACTGCCACCGCCGGCGACCGAGGCCGAACTGCTCCCCGCGCCCCTGGTCGAGCCCGTTCCAGAGCCACCGCCGCTGTCGGTCACCGTCGCGGGGGTCTCGGAGACGCGCTTCAATCCCACCTATGGTTCCGTATTTTTCGTCGTCTCCGGGGGCGATCTGGCGGATGCCGGACGGGACGCGAGGATCACTGCCGACGGCCGGACGCTGCCGTCGACCCGCACGTCGGTTTCGCCCCGTATCGTCGCCGGCCGGTACCGCCTGGCACCGGGACCGCGCCAGCTCTCCATGACAGGCTGGGATGCGCAGGGTCGGCCGCTGGAAACCGAGGCCCGCATATGGACCGGCGAGTTGCCGCTGCTGGTGGTCGTCACGGATTATGCCGGCAGCCCCGTCACTCAGGCCCGGGTCACCGTTTCGCTGGACCAGCAGCCCAGCGTCGCAGAGGAACACCAGGTCCGGGAAGGCATGGCGCGATTCGGAAACCTCCCGGACGAGCGGTTGCTGGTCGAGGTCGATGCCGCCGACGGCACCCGTGATTCACGGGTGGTGCCGGCCACCCAGGGCGTGGTCGAATTCCGGCTCGGACCCTGAGCGCAGACGCTCGCGACCCTGTCAGCCGGCCTCTTTAGGTTGCGGACGGCTGGGGATCCCGTATTTGCGCAGATACCCTCGGAATTGATGGTAACTGAGCCCCAGGGCCTCGGACGCGCGGCCCTGGTGGTAGCCGTGCTCGACCAGCGCCTGCCGGACCCGGTCTCTCTCAAGCGCGCTCACTTCCGCCTTCAGATCGACCGGCCAGTCCGGCGCCGGCTGGCGTTCGGCGGGACGCGTCGGCTCTCCGATCCGGTACGGTGACTCGAACGGGTCGAAGACGATGGTCTCCACCGGCGCGTCCGGCGGCTCCCCGAGATAGACCGAGCGCTCGACGGTGTTCTTCAGCTCGCGGACGTTTCCGGGCCAGGTGTGAGCCTCCAGCTCGGCCATGGCATTCGGCGCAAATCCGGCGAAGAAGCTGCGTTTCAGTTCGCTGGTGATGTTCAGCGCAAAGTGCCCGGCGAGGGGCTCGATATCGCCCAGGCGGGCGCGCAGCGGCGGTACCGTCACCACGTCGAAGGCCAGGCGGTCGAGCAGATCGGCCCGGAACTCACCGGCCGCTGCCAGCCGCGGCAGATCCTCGTTGGTGGCGCCGACGATGCGGACATCGGTGCGCAAGGTCTGACTGCCGCCGACCCGCTCGAATTCGCCGTACTCGATGACCCGCAGGATCTTCTCCTGCATCCGTAACGGCACCGTGGCCAGCTCGTCCAGGAACAGCGTGCCCCCCTCGGCGCGTTCGAAACGGCCCACATGCTGTCGCGTGGCGCCGGTGAAGGCGCCGGCCTCGTGGCCGAACAACTCGGACTCCAGCAGGCTCTCGGTGAGCGCGGCGCAATTGAGTTTGACCAGGGGCTGATCCCAGCGCGGGGAGAGATAGTGGAGTCGCGCCGCGACCAGCTCCTTGCCGGTGCCCCGTTCGCCGATCACCAGTACCGGCTTCTCCAGCTTCGCGGCGCGGGAGACGTGCTCCAGCATCGAGAGGAAGGCGGGAGACTCGCCGATCAGGGGCGTGCTTTCGGGTGCCGTGTCTGCCATGAGCCAATGCGCCAAAATTTAGCTAATTTTCCTAAC
>CBDTYJ010000115.1:0-8073 GCA_965364575.1 uncultured Gammaproteobacteria bacterium | reverse complement strand
TTGTGCCGGGAATACGGTGCCGCCTTTGTCGTCAATGACGATCTCGGCCTGGCGCTGGACGTCCGCGCAGACGGTGTGCACCTGGGCGGCTCGGATCTGCCCTGTGGAGAAGCACGCAGACAGGCGGGACCCGGATTCCTGATCGGTGTCTCCTGCTACGACTCCCTGTCGTCAGCCCATGCGGCGATCGGGCAAGGCGCCAGCTACGTGGCATTCGGCAGCGCCTACCCCTCCCCCACCAAACCCGCTGCGGTCGAAGCGTCCCTGTCGCTGTATCGTCGAGCCGCCGCCGAACTGGACGTTCCGGTGGTAGCCATCGGCGGCATCACGCCGGAGAACGCATCGGCCCTGATCAGCGCCGGTTGCCATGCGGTGGCGGTCATCAGCAGCCTGTTCGGGGCAGCCGATATCCTCGGAACCGCGCGGGCATTCAGCGCCCTGTTCGAACCAGCGGCGGCGGGGGATCGGCTAGAATAACCCTCCCGTCAGACCCTCCCAGGAGCCGTCCAACGATGACTCGCAGCGATACCCTTTTCGATGAAGCACAGAAATACATCCCGGGCGGCGTCAATTCACCGGTGCGCGCCTTCGGCTCGGTGGGCGGTACGCCAGTGTTCGTCAAACGCGCCGAAGGCGCTTATATCTTCGGCGAGGATGGCCGTCGTTATATCGACTACATTGGCTCCTGGGGCCCGATGATCCTGGGCCATGCGGCCCCCGAGGTCATCGAGGCGGTCAAGCAGGCCGCAGACCGGGGTCTGAGCTATGGCGCCCCCACCGTCTCGGAGACATCGCTGGCGCGCAAGGTCTGCGAGCTGATGCCGTCCGTCGAGCAGGTCCGATTCACCAGCTCGGGGACCGAAGCCACCATGAGCGCCATCCGCCTGGCCCGGGGCTTCACCGGCCGCGACAAGATCGTCAAATTCGAAGGGTGTTATCACGGCCATTCGGACTCATTGCTGGTGAAGGCGGGATCCGGCGCCCTGACCCTGGGGGTGCCGACCTCGCCCGGCGTACCGGCCGCCATGGCGGAACACACGATCACCCTGAGCTTCAATGATATCGATCAGGTGCGCCAGGTATTCGACGAGCTGGGCCAGCAGATCGCCTGCATCATCGTCGAGCCGGTGGCTGGCAACATGAACATGGTGCCGCCCGTCGACGGATTCCTCGAGGGCCTGCGCTCGGTCTGCGACCAGCACGGAACGCTGCTGATCTTCGACGAAGTGATGACCGGATTCCGCGTCGCGCTGGGCGGCGCTCAGGCCGTCTACGGCGTCAGACCGGACCTTACCACCCTGGGCAAGGTGATCGGCGGCGGCATGCCCGTGGGCGCCTTTGGTGGCCGGGCCGAGGTGATGCAGCACATCGCTCCGGCGGGCCCGGTCTATCAGGCCGGCACCTTGTCAGGCAACCCGGTGGCCATGGCGGCGGGTCTGACGACTCTCGAACGGATCAGCGAGCCGGGTTTCTACGATCGTCTGGGCGAGCGCACCGCGGCGCTGGTCCGGGGCATGGGCGAAGCGGCCGACGCAGCCGGGATACCGTTTTCGACCCACCAGATCGGCGGGATGTTCGGCTGCTTTTTTACCGACGTCGGCACTGTGACGAGATTCGAGCAGGTCGTGGCCTGCGATGCCGAGCGATTCCGGCGCTTCTTCCACGGGATGCTGGAGCGGGGGGTCTATCTCGCGCCGTCGGCCTTCGAGGCGGGATTCGTCTCAGCCGCCCATTCCGAGGAGGATATCGCCGCCACCGTCGCCGCCGCCGGTGAGACGATGACGAAACTGAGCTGAGCCGGCCCCGACGCTAGCCCGCCTCCGACTCCCTGAGTATCCACGCCAGGTGTTTCGCCAGTTTCGGCTGGACGAGATAACCGAAGCCTTTGTGCGGGTTGGGGCCGCCCTCGGGCTCCCGATAGGGATTGAATAATCCGCCGTAGTCCCTGAAATCTGCGGCTTTGTGCTGTCGCAGGTCGCGACGCATGCCGGAGAAGAACTGCGCTTCCATGTCCAGATGCTGGCAGACGATATCGCCGAGCGCCCGGTAGTTGTGCCAGCGACGCACGTTGCACAACCAGGCGAGACGCCGCTCTGCCGCAGAGACGGCCGAACGGCCGGCCAGGGCGCGGCCGCTGAGCATGACCTGCTGGACTTCGGGTTCGGTCAGAGGTGCCCCCATACTGGCGAAGAGGTCGACTTTCTTGCGTCGATAATCGCTGAATTCCGGCTCGGGCCGGTGGCTGAACCGCCACAGCACGTCGTAGGCCACGGCAACGCCCAGGGAATGGGCCAGTACCACGACCTGTACACCCTCGTCCCAGCAGCGCCGGAGTGTCTGCTCCAGCGGCCGCCGTATCTGGTCTGCGACATTGCTGTCCTTGTGATAGCGCTCGAGTTCCCACAGGTGCGAGCGGCGGATCGCAGGACCAAACACCAGGGCAGCATGCAGCGCCTCGATGATGTGGGGTCCGAAATTCCGGTGCTGGGCCGGCGTGAGGCCGGTCGCGGGCACGTGGAGATCAGCCTTGTGCTTGCGGCGCGCCTGGACGAGTGCGGCCACGGCGCCGTTCAGAGCTTCGACCCTGGCGGGCAGTTCGGCGAGATGATCGGGCACGGCATCCGCCCAGTAGGCCGGCATCATCAGATCGGTATCGGCCGCCGCCCGGCGCCCCAGGGCGGGGTCCTCCACCCGCAGGCTCTCCACCAGGCAGGTCCGCCAGAGCTCCAGCCATGCTTCCTGCGGCGGTTTCCTGGCCATGCCATGCACCAGCACCAGGCGGATATTGTCTGACAACCTGCTCATGCGGCCTCCCCGGGCCGGCCGCATTGCCAGCAAATCTCGAAATTGCTCGCGTTCTGCTCGCCGCAGCTTTCGCAGATCCAGACGCGTTCGTCCTCGGGCGCGTCCCTGGCGGACTGATAACGATCGATCACCGACGCTGCGCGCTGTCGGTGGCCGGGTGGCACCAGCAGGCGCACGTCACAGACCCGCGGCACGCCAGAGTATGCACCGACAAGATCCTCACCGGTGATCTCGACCGGTATGCCCTGCTGCTCCAGCAGACCCTTGATCAGATTGGCCTCGATCGGATTGGTGGTCCGGTGCACGCACACGACCCTCGCGCCCTCGACCATCCCCTTACTCCGTAGCCGCCGGTCGATTGTGGGATCCATCGCAATGCGGCGCGGCGGCGCTCCGCTTGCAGACGCACAACCAGGCTTTTTCGCTGCGCTCAGCGACGAATTGCAGCGGTTCAATGCCGCTGCCCTGGTGAGAACCGTCGCAGAAAGGCTGTTTCCCGCTGCGGCCGCAGCGGCACCAGAAATAGGTCCTGCCCGCTTCGAGTTCGACACAGCTTGGCCCCGCAACGGGGATGCTCGAATCGCTCACGGTCTTGTTGCTCCTGGAAGCCGGGTCAGGCTCCGATCGTCCTGGGTTTCGTTCATTTGCGCAGGGACTCCACCAGCGGCATCAGCATCTCGAGACGTTTGAGCGGGTCGCTCAATTCCAGAAACATCTGCTTCTGCTCCAGGCTCAGGGGGAGGACCTCAGCCAGCCTGCAGCCGACCCAGCCGGCATCATCGAAATGCTTCTCGATAAAACGATATTGGGGCTCCAGTTCCGCCAGGATGTTCTCGAGCAATGTCAGCAGGGGAGCAAACCGCTCGCTCATGGGCAGCGGCGCTTCCGGCTCGAGAAATTCCACCCGGCCGATGTTCAATCCATCCTCCTGGCGATGGATCTCTTTGAGCAGGAAACGCGTCTCACCGACGGCGGTGATGCCGAGCAACCCGTCATCGAATTGATACCAATCCACGATCCGTGCCAGGGTCCCGACCTGATGCAGCGCCACCCGGTCCTGTTGTCGGCTCTCCACCTGGGCGATAACGCCGAAGCCGAGGTCTTCCTTCAGACAGCGCCCCACCATGTCCACGTACCGGGTCTCGAAGATACGCAGCGGCAGCGGGCCGCCCGGATAAAGCACCGTACGCAGCGGGAACAGGGGGATATCGATGCCGGTCTTATCCACTTCGCGGTCCCGGGACGCCTACGCCGCGCCCTGAGGTTCCTCGCCCCAGGGCTTGATCAACCGCTGTGGCAGGGCCAGTCGATCCAGGACTCGGGCCACCATGAAGTCGACCAATTCCGAGACCTGCTGTGGACGGTGGTAGAAACCGGGTGCTGCAGGCATCACACACGCGCCGGCTCTGGCCAGCCGCAGCATGTTCTCCAGATGGATCGCGGAAAAGGGTGTCTCGCGGATCACCAGCAGCAAGTCCCGGCCTTCCTTCAGCACGACGTCGCCCGCCCGCTCGATCAATGAACGGCTCGCACCCGTCGCCAACGCAGAGACGGTCGCCGTGGTGCAGGGACAGATGACCATGGCGTCCGGCACCGCCGATCCGCTGGCAATGGGCGCCGTCCACTGATCCCGGCCGTAGACCCTGAGCTGGTCCTTCCCTGCCGCGAACTTCTCCTGCAGGGCCTTCTGCATGTCCACCGGACGCCCCGGCAGCGACAGATCCGTCTCCAGACCGGCCACCACCTGGGCCGGCTTGGACACCATCAGGGACACCCGGCAATCCGCCTCGAGCAGGCATTCGAGCAGGCGGATTCCGTACTGGATCCCTGATGCACCGGTCCAGGCCAGGGCGACATGGGACACCCGGCTCCGCTCGCTCATGATGCCTGCCCGCCGCTCTCTAGCGCCGTCAGCAGGCTTGCATGCAGACCACCGAATCCACCGTTGCTCATGATGACCACATGATCACCCGCGCGCAGTTCCGACACAAGGCAGTCCCGCAGCTCGTCGAGGGACTCGAACAGACGCGTCGGCGGCCGGGCCTGGTCCGCAAGCGCTTCCATCTGCCACTGCACGGCCGGCGGGCGGTACAGGTAGGCAGCATCCGCCGCCGCCAGCGCCGGCCCGAGCGTCTCCCGGTGAATACCCATACGCATGGTGTTGGAACGGGGCTCGAGCACGGCGATGATCCTCGCCTCGCCTACTTCGCCGCGCAGCCCCTCCAGCGTCAGGCGGATTGCGGTCGGATGATGAGCGAAGTCGTCATACACGCGGATGCCGCGGATCTCGCCCCGCAGCTCCATCCGCCGGCGCACGCCACGGAATGATCCCAGCGCGGCGGCCGCGCTCTCGAGGGGCACGCCGGCATGACGCGCGGCGAGCATGGCGGCGGCGCCGTTTTCCGCGTTGTGCTGCCCCGCCAGGATCCAGTCCACCGGGGTGACGGCGCCGTCCGGATGGGCCAGGTCGAAGCCGCGTCCCGGCTGCAGACGGCAACCCCAGGGCGCGTCGGTACTGGCGGAGAAACGTTCCACCGGCGTCCAGCAGCCCATCTCCAGCACCGCCTCCAGGTTCGGGTCATCCATCTTGCTGACGATACAGCCGGATCCCGGCACGGTGCGGACCAGGTGATGGAACTGACGCTTTATGGCATTCAGATCGGGGAAGATGTCCGCATGGTCGAATTCGAGATTGTTGAGCACCAGGGTCCGCGGATGGTAGTGCACGAACTTGGAGCGCTTGTCGAAAAATGCCGTGTCGTACTCGTCCGCCTCGACGACGAAAAAACTGCCACCGCCGAGCCGCGCCGTGGCGCCGAAATCGACCGGCACGCCGCCGACGAGAAAGCCGGGCTCCAGCCCCGCCTGCTCGAGGATCCAGGTCAGCATACTGCTGGTGGTGGTCTTGCCGTGGGTGCCGGCAACCGCCAGCACCCAGCGATCAGCCAGCACATGCCGGGCGAGCCATTCAGGACCCGAGGTATAGACCAGGCCACGGTCCAGCATAGCCTCGATCACCGGCATACCCCGCCGCATCACGTTGCCGACGACGACGCAGTCAGGTGCCGGGTCGAGCTGGCCCTCGTCGAATCCCTCGAAGATATCGACCCCCAGCTCGGTGAGCTGTGTGCTCATGGGGGGATAGACGTTTTCGTCAGAACCCGTCACCTGGTGGCCCGCTGCCTTGGCCAGGGCGGCGATGCCACCCATAAAGGTGCCGCAAATACCGAGGATGTGGATGTGCATCAGATCTCCGCGGGAAACAGCTGGGCGAACGCCATGTAGTTGAGGACGAAATAGGCGGCCGCCAGCAGCACCCCGCCCACGTAGGGGATCTCCAGGGCGCGCTGCAGGATATTGCCGTTGATGCTGATCGACCAGAGCACGATCAGATAGATGCCCAGCGCCGGGATCAGCGAGACCGAGTCTCCCGGCGCACTGCTCCGCAACAGCAGTGACAGCGGCAGCGCGAAACAGGCCAGCAGCGCGCTGGCTCCCATGACCGCCGCCAGCGTCTGGGTCAGTCGCGACGCGCGCCGGAACAGGGAAAGCAGCAGTCCGAAGAACCCGAGCAGGAGACCGAGGTCCAGCACCAGCTGGGCCACGAGGTCGGCCGGATTCTCGGAGTACAACGCGATCGACACCGCGCCCGTGGCCATATAGAACACGAACATCAATCCGAGAAAGAACCGCGACGCGGGCAGATCCTCCGGCCCTCGGCGCAGGGTCGCGATCTCCAGCAAGGCAACAACTATCTCTTTCACTTTCAATCCGTTCCCGGGCGCGTGCCCGCTCAAGGCTCCATGATAACCGGGTGGCCATTCCAGACCATACGGGAGGGCGGATTCTGGGATAATGCCGGCCCATGGACGATATCCAGTACATCGATACCGCCGCCGGCGCCCGGAAGGTGGTCGAGACATTGACCGCCGCGCCCTTCGTCGCGATCGATACCGAATTCGTCCGCGAGAAGACCTATCATCCCCTGCCCTGCCTGCTGCAGATCGCCGTCGAGGGGCATATCTTCTGCGTGGACCTGATCGCATTGGACGGGCCTGCCGCCGTCACCGACCTGCTGCTGGACCGGTCCGTCACCAAGGTGCTCCATTCGGCCCGTCAGGATCTCGAACTGTTCTATGCTCTGACCGGAGAGGTGCCGGGCCCGGTCTATGACACCCAGATCGCGGCGGCGCTGCTGGGTTTCCCGGACCAGTGCGGCTACGGGCGGCTGGTTCAGGATGTGCTGGACATACCGCTGGACAAAGGTCACGCCCGTACGGACTGGTCCCGCCGTCCTCTGAGTGCCGAGCAGCTCCGCTATGCCGCTGACGATGTGCGCTACCTGGTGCCGCTTTATCAAACCCTTCGCGAACGCCTGAAGGAGCGGGGGCGGAGTGAGTGGCCGGACGCGGATTTCAAGGCGCTGGAGGAACCGGCGCTGTATGCCCCGGACCCGGACTCAGCCTGGAAAAAGGTCAAGGGCTGGCGCCAGATGGACGGCCCGGCCCTGGCGCGCCTGCAGCGGCTGGCCGCCTGGCGCGAAGCGGTCGCCGTCGAGCGCAACCGACCCCGCCGCTGGATCCTGGCGGATGACGCCTTGCGGGCTGTGGCCATCCGCGCGCCGGCAGACATCCAGGCGCTGAAGGATCTGGATGTGGTGCCGCCGGCTGTCCTGCGGCGTTACGCCGAAGAACTGATCGAGCGGCTGGCCGTGAGCGGCAGCTCGACCAAACCGGCCCCGGAGATACGCCTGAACCGCAAAGAGACGACGCTGCTGGGGCGCCTGGGCAAGCACGTCGACCGGTGCGCCCGGGATAGCGATGTCGCCCCGTCGTTGCTGGCGACCAGGGCCGAGCTCAAGCGCATGGTCTGCGGCGACCGGGACCTGCCCGTGCTCAGGGGCTGGCGGCGGGAAATGGTCGGCGAGTCGCTGCTGGCCATGCTCGACTAGCCGCGGACCGGTGCCGATCAGGCCTTCAGAGCGGTCTCCAGGCGCTGGAACACCTCGTCGATCTCGCCCTCCGCCGGCACAAGCTTGAGCTTTCCGCGCTCCTCGTAGAATGCGACCAGTGGCGCGGTCTGAGATTCGTAGACTTTGAGCCGCTGACCGATGGTCTCCTCGTTGTCGTCCGCGCGCTGGATCAACTCGCCGCCGCACCCGTCGCAGACGCCGTCGGTCTCGGGCGGGAAGAAATAGACGTTGTAAACGCGGCCGCAACCCGAGCAGGTCCGGCGACCGGTCAGGCGCTTCAGCAGCACCTCGAAATC
>CBDTYJ010000114.1:0-8153 GCA_965364575.1 uncultured Gammaproteobacteria bacterium | reverse complement strand
GCGCCGGGCTCAATCTCACGGTGCCCAACGTGGTGGGCGAGGACAACATCATCGCGGCGATGCGCCGGGTCTGGGCTTCGCCCTTTCAGGAGCGGGCCTACGGCTGGCGGCAGTCGATCATGAACGATCCGGAACATGTCTACGTCTCGGTCCTGCTGCACGAGAGCGTCAACGCGGACAAGTCCGGGGTGCTGATCACCGCCGATGTGGAGACCGGTTCCCGGGATTACCTGACCGTGGCCGTGAACGAAGGGGTCGGCGGTGGCGTCGAGGGTCAGGCCGCGGAGACCCTGCTGGTGGGACGGAACGATGGCAGGGTGCGGCTGCTGGGCTCGGCCACCGCGCCAAGCAAACGGGTGTTGCTGTCCACCGGCGGGTCGGAACTGGTGCCCGCTTCGGGCGCGCCGCGGGTGCTGACGAATGGGGAGATCGCGCAGTTGCTGGCATTCGTGGACCGGCTTCCGGGCTGGTTCGAGAACATGCCCGAGGCCGAGCGGGCGAAGGCGGTGGCGGACGTGGAATTCGGGTTTCTCGACGGCAAGCTCTACCTGTTCCAGATCCGGCCGTTCGTCGAGAACAAGCGGGCCAGCCGCAGCACCTATCTGCAGACCCTCGACGCGGGTCTGACCCAGAACGCGGACCGCCCCGTCAACATGGCCGGGCGGCCGGGAGGCGGATTATGAAGTCGATGCATTGTCAGTCATTTGCGTTGCTGCTGGCCCTGGTCACCGGCGCCGGCGTGGCCCAGGCCTATCCCCTCGACGCCTATGAGGAGACCGGTATCCGCCGGCTGGATTTCTACCAGCGCTCACAGACCGGCGAGCTGGGCGGGCGCCGCCTGTCCCCGGGCGCGCTGCTGCCCACCGACTATGTGAAGCCGCAGTTGACCGACACCGCATACAGCTTCGAATTCGAGAACGACGCGACCTACGTCCGTCAGCTCAAGAGCTTTCTGGGCGAGGACGCGGACCGCTACGGCATCGCCGTCCTCGACGTCACCGATCCGGACAATCCCCTCTATGCGGACGTCAACGGCGGCATCCGCGAAAACGTGGGCAGCGTCGGCAAGATGCTGGTGGGCCTGGCGTTTTTCCAGGCTCTGGCTGACATCTATCCCGACGACCTGGCCGCCAGGGAGCGGGTGCTCAGGGAGACCTGGATCGTGGCCGACGATTTCGTCAATTACGATCATCACGAAGTGGTGTTCTGGGATCCGGAGACCCTGGATTTCTCCTACCGCCAGATCCGGCCGGGTGATTCGGGCAGCCTGTATGAATGGCTGGACTGGATGCTGTCGGCCAGCAACAATGGCGCCGCTTCGACAGTGGAAAAGCACCTGATCCTGCTCAGGCATTTCGGCCAGGCCTACCCGGTCAGCGCCGAGCAGGAGGCGGCCTTTTTCGCCGACACGGGCCCCAAGTCCCGGGGCGAGATATTCCTGGCCGCCATGAACGGCGCGGTCGAGCGCAACGGTCTCGATACCAGCCTGCTGCGTCAGGGCAGCTTCTTCACCCGCACCGGCAAACAGCGGGTGGCGGGTACGTCCAGCTACGGCAATCCCCGGGAACTGGTGCACATGCTGATGCTGATGGAGCAGGGGAAGCTGGTGGATACCTGGTCCAGCACGGAGCTGAAGCGCCTGCTGTATATGACGCAGAAACGGATCCGCTATGCCTCCCACCCGGCGCTGTTCGATTACGCCGTCTACTTCAAATCCGGCTCCCTCTACAGCTGCCAGCCGGAGCCGGATTTCGTGTGCAAGAAATACCAGGGCAACAAGCGTAACCAGCTCGCCTCCGTGGCCGTGGTCGAAGGCCCGGAAGAGACTCTCGACGTCCATTATCTGGTGGCGGTCAGCTCCAACGTCCTCTACAAGAACTCGGCGGTGGCGCATCAGACCCTGGCCATGCGCATCCATCGCATGGTCGAGGCCCGCCACGCCGAACGGCTGGCCCGGCGCAAGGCGGAGCGGGCGGCCGCCAGCGCGCCCACCGTGCCGGCGCCGCCGGTGCTCGAGGGGAGTCCGGCCGTCGACGATCCTGTGATCCGGGAGAGTACTGAGGAAGCCGGGGAGGGCGCCGGGGGACCGCCCGGGGGCGAACCCGAACCGCCCCGGATCCCGGCGCCGCCGACGCTCGAGACGCAATGATCCGATGCGGGTCCGTCAGAGCGGGGTTTGAAGCAGGAAACGGGTGTTGCGACCCTGTCACCGAACGCCCGGGCGCCCGAGGGATCTAGAATGCGCTGGCCGCTCTGGGCTGGGGCGTCTCCATGGGCTCGGCATGGGATTCGGCCATCCGGTCGTGGGCCACGTTCTCCGGATCGTAGATCAGATCGTCCATGGCCACGATCACCTGGCTGAGCCAGCGTCCGCCCGACGGATGATCGGCCAAGGCCACGGCGATATAGCGGCGTCCGTCCCGTTCCACCACCGCGCTGTCGGAATGATAGGTCCGCCAGGAACCGGACTTGCGGCGGATCTTGGATCCGGGCCGCATGGTGTTCAGGCCCAGCACGAACTTGTGCTGGATCTTCGTGTTGCCGAGGATGCGCCGCATCTGGGCGGAGGCTTCAGGGCTGACCAGGCGGTCGGTCTCCAATAGATAGTAGAAGCGCGCCACCTCGAACACCGTCGCCGCGTGGGACAGGTTGTGCAGCGGATCCCGCTTCCAGGCGCCGGATTTGGCGTAGGCCTTGCCGACCCACAGACCGCCGTTCATCTCGGGGTCGTAGAGGGCGTAGCGCTCCGACTGCAACACTTCGGCCAGATAGTCGAATCCCACCCGTTCCAGCATGATGCTGGCGGCTGAGTTGGAGGAGCGCCGGATCATGGCGGTCAGGAGATCCAGGTTCTCCCGGTTCATCTCCAGATTGCCGTCGGCGGCTTTCTGGAAGGCGCCCAGCAGGATGGCGATCTTGGGCAGGCTGGCCGCATACATCATCTGATGGGCGTTGATGGTCGCCACCCGCGGCCGCTCCGGATCGGTGATGTCCACCAGCGCCAGCGCCAGCTTCTGCTGGGCAGCGGCCCGATCCAGCCCCAGGTCTTTCAGTTTCGACCGTAACGCCGCGTGCAGATGAGGCTCCCGCGAATACTTGAGCAGGGGCCACTCGACCTTGGGCATGGCGTCGATCCGGGTGATCGCCCGGGTGCCGGTCGTGCCCATCGCGCTGGCGGCGTCGACCGCCATCGCAGGTTGGGCGATGACGCAGCCGAGTATGAATCCGGATAACAGATGGATGTATTGTCTGAGCTTCAAGAACGCGTCCTGGGCAGGGGTCGCCCGTCGACTTCAGGGAGAAGTTTGATCAAGAAGTTTATCAGCCGATCAGCGCTCCATACATAATGCAAACTGTTGACCGGATCCGCAAAAGGGGCAATCCGGACAGTTCGAAAACGGACGATCGGACAGCCTCTTTCCCTCATAACCCAATAAAAACATGAAGTTGTCCGGCATTATTAATCAACAATCTCGGCGCGTGCAAGGAACTGGATCGCAGAATCCGGCCCCATGGCCCGACAACGGGCATCGGCCATCCGCGCAAGGAACGGCTTTTGGGGTCGGACACCGGGCACCTGGTGGGGACGCAGGCCGATGAGCGCGGCCGGAAAGAACGGGCTCGAGCCCGGCGGGCCGGATCCCATGGGCGCGCCCGGCTGGCGCACCCTGGCTGCGTTTCTTGCGGTGCCGCTGACGCTGATCGCGCTTTTCTACCTGACCCCGTTGCACCACTGGTTCGAGGATCATTACCGTAGCGTATGGCAGGCCTGGGTCGCGGAGCACGGGACCCTGGCGGTGCCGGTCTTCCTGCTGGTGTTCGTGGGCTTCTCCGCCAGCGGTCTGCCCCGCGTCTACCCGACGGTGCTGGCGGGCAGCCTGTTCAGCCTGCCGCTGGCCCTGGGGCTCGCACTCATCGGCAGCACCACCGGTTCGGTGGTCGCCTTCCGGCTGGCGCGCGGATTCGGACGGCCGTGGGTGGAGGCCCGGTTCGGGCACGGTCTCGGTCGATGGGGTGAACTGATCAATCGCAGCGGTTTTTCACTGGTATTGCTGCTGCGGTTGATGCCGGGCACCAACGCCCTGGTGACCAGCGCGGTGGGCGGCGTCTCCCGCATCCCGACGCGGACCTTCGCCGCGGCGACGCTGATCGGTATCGCGCCGTCCAGCGTGGCCTTCGCCCTGCTCGGCCGCGGGCTCTCCAGCGGCCAGCACTGGCAGGTGATCCTGTCCATGGCGGCGCTGCTGGTGCTGGCGATCTCGACCTGGCTGGTCTGGCGGCGACGGGGCACGGGTCCGCTGATGCCCGGCGACAGCTGAAACGGCCCGGTCGCGCCGGCAATCCCACCGGGATTGGTCCCGGCTTCTGGCCCGGGACCTGCCCCGAAATTTGATAGAATCCGGTGTTCAGCATCGAGCCACACCCAGCGGCGATAAATCCATGACAGTCAAGACACGTTTCGCGCCCAGCCCGACGGGATTCCTCCACATCGGCGGTGTGCGCACAGCCCTGTTCGCCTGGCTGTTCGCCCGGCGCCACGGCGGCCAATTCGTCCTGCGGATAGAGGATACGGACCGGGAGCGATCCACCGAGGAGGCGATCCAGGTGATCCTCGACGGTATGGAATGGCTCAAGCTACGCCCGGACGAGGGACCTCTGTACCAGACCGACCGCTTCCCCCGATACAAGGAAGTGGCGGACAAGCTGATGGCAGAGGGTCACGCCTATCACTGCTATTGCAGCAAGGAAGAGCTCGACGCCATGCGGACGGCGCAGCGGGAGCAGGGCGAGAAACCCCGCTATGACGGCCGCTGCCGGAATCGCACGGAGCCGGTGCCGGGCGTCGATCCGGTGGTGCGGTTCCGCACCCCTGACGAGGGTCAGGTGGTCGTGGACGACAAGGTCTTCGGCCGGGTGGTATTCGAGAATGCGGAACTGGACGACCTGGTGCTGGTGCGCTCGGACGGCGTGCCTACCTACAACTTCTCGGTCGTCGTGGACGACATGGACATGGGGATCACCCACGTGATCCGCGGTGACGATCATCTCAACAACACGCCCCGCCAGATCAACATCTACCAGGCCCTCGGCGCCAATCCGCCGACGTTTGCCCATGTGCCCATGATCCTCGGCCCGGACGGCAGCAAGCTGTCCAAACGCCACGGAGCGGTGAGCGTGCTGGAGTACCGCCAGGAGGGATATCTGCCCGAGGCCATGCTGAACTTCCTCGTGCGTCTGGGCTGGTCCCACGGCGACCAGGAGATCTTCAGCGTCGAGGAGATGACCGAGTTGTTCGACCTGGATCACGTCAACAAGGCCGCGTCCAGCTTCAACCCGGAGAAGCTGAAGTGGCTCAACCAGCAGTACATCATGAAGGCGGACGGCAAGCAGCTGGCGCTTGATCTGTGGTGGCAGCTGGAGCGGATGGGCGTGGATACGAAGGACGGACCTGATCCGGAACAGGTGGCCGAGGCCTACCGGCAGCGGGCCGAGACTCTGCACGAGATGGCCCAGTCCGCCGTGTTCTTCTACCAGGACTTTCACGACTACCACGAAAAAGCCGCGAAGCAACACCTGCGGCCGGTGGCCCTGGAGGCCCTGGAGCGGGTCCGCGACGGCCTCACCGTGCTCGAGGACTGGCGGGCGGAACCCATCCACGAAGTCGTCCATGCGGTCGCCGGGACCCTGGACCTCAAGCTGGGCAAGGTGGCCCAGCCGATCCGGGTCGCGGTCTCCGGCGGACCGGTCTCGCCGCCCATCGACGTCACCCTGGAACTGCTCGGCAGGGAACGGACGCTGGGCCGTCTCAGCCGGGCCATCGACTACGTCGGCGAGCGCGCCCAGGCCGCCGCCGCCAACGGTTGAGGGCTGGTTGACCCCCTATTGGGGCTTCCGTAAAATCGCCGTTTCGCGTGGGGCCATAGCTCAGCTGGGAGAGCGCTTGCATGGCATGCAAGAGGTCGGCGGTTCGATCCCGCCTGGCTCCACCAACATCCCATCCCGAGGCCGGCCTGGCGGTCCGAGGGATATAGATTTCCCGAACAGTCCCCATCGTCTAGAGGCCCAGGACACCGCCCTTTCACGGCGGTAACAGGGGTTCGAATCCCCTTGGGGACGCCAATAAAAGACACGGCCCACCTCGCGTGGGCCGTGTCATTTATCGACTCAGCTGATTGGAGGTAGATCCTCGGTTCGAGCGCCCCGCGAAGCGGGGCACAGCGTCGGCGCCGCAGGCGCCGGCGACCCGAAGGGCGAGGCGAGCGCAGCGAGCCGAGTAATCCCCTTGGGGACGCCAAAATAGAAAAGCCCGGCCAGCGGTCGGGCTTTTCTATTTTTGTGTTCTCGAGGCGGCTGAGAACCCGTTTGTGAGCGAAGCGAACGAACGCGGTTCGAGCCGAGCCCGACGGAGTCGGGCGAGACAGCGCGGAGGCAGCGGAGCTGCCGAGCGACCCCCTTGAGGGGTGAGCCTCACGCAGTGAGGCGAATAATCCCCTTGGGGACGTCACATCTGCAAACGCCAAGCAGCGAGTTCCGAGTTCTGGTGTGATTCCGCATCGGCAATACGACCAAGACCAGATTTCTCGACCGTTGTTGCCCAAAAACGAATATTCATGCCTACGGGAGCCTCTGTTCGGTTCCATGTGGGATGCGGGCGAAAGAAAAACCCCGCCGGAGCGGGGTTTAACGGAGTTGTTCTCGATCTTCTACTTCAGGCTTTCATGCGCCGCCGCATCCCCATGCCCACCAAACCAAGGCCGAGCAGAGCCAGGGAGGCGGGTTCCGGAACTTCGGCGCCCTCGAAGCGGAAGTCGTCCAGATGCAAGATAAGACCGTTTTGGGCTGTGTCGTTGAAGCGTACCCGCGTAATTCCGCCCAATTCTTCCCATCCGACGAAAACCATTCCGGGACTGTTGCCGAAGTTCACGCTCCCGAGGAGGACATCGCCAATGCCATAAAAGTCAACGACGCCGTTGTAGGACACATTAGCGCCACCGACTCGCGCGCCGACCCGGTTATATACGCCGCCGAGCACGACGTCGATCCAGCCTGTATCCGTATTGTTGCCGATGCATTCGCCGTTACAGTCGGCATTGAAACTGTTCGGGTCCGTGTAGCGAATCGTTCCGTCATCAGTCGTGTAGGTGTTGCCGTCGAGCAATAGCGGATCTGAGGAACTGAAGGGCAGACCGAGTCCGTCAAAGGTCGTGACGGTCTCTCCGCCGCTGAAATCCCCAATGGTGATTGGCCCCGCGTGGGCGGCTGCACTTCCGAGCATTGTAAGTAGGCCCGCCGCAATGATCTTCGGAATTCTAGTGTTCATCTCTTAGTGCCCCGTTAAGTTGCGTCAAGGTCGGAAACAAGAGTGACGGTGCACTATTCATGCCAAAAGGAAGGCACCCCATAAAATCATGCACTTCGGGGCGGAACTCGACTCCGGCTGTGCAGCAAATGTAAAAAAATCCGACGCAAAAAAAAGACCCGCGTCGTTTCAGGCGCTTTCTATAACCAGATCATCGACCAGCAATTAGGAGGCGGCATGACTTCAATCATGGCGAAACTCCTTCGTCCAGGTTACCTAGAGCAACTCATGTAGCCGGACTGAGTTGGCGGCGGTGGATCCGTTTCCCGAGGGCGTGAGCCGCCCTGTCTTGTCCGGACGGTACGAGTCACGTTGAGTCCCATGAAACCTGTGTCGAGCGACTGTATTCCCGGATCGATGATCCAGATGGAAAGTCGCTTGCAGCCCATTGTCTGCCGGACTATCGCCTGCGGACTCAGGTCAATATTTTGGAAACAACATAGCTGGGAACTCAAGAATAAATTCGCGCACTCGTAGGAGTTGAGCCGGTGCGGACCAATGTTACTAGGATCGAATGATGCGCACATTTGCATGCGCCTGGGGAGGGACAAGTTCGTCGCTCACTCCGTAGCCGACTTTTTCTGCCCGTATCAGTGGCTCGAACCGAACGAAACGCAGTTTCGCGACAAACGGAGGAGCGCAGGGACTCCGCCCGAAGGCCGAGCTGTCGGAGACAGCGAGTCAATCCTCCTGGGGACTTTTGTCGGACCGAGCGGCTGCCGCCGGATTCGAATATCAATGAGTGCCGGCGATGGCATCGCCAGACAGAGAGAACCCCGCACGCTGCGGGGTC
>CBDTYJ010000113.1:0-8178 GCA_965364575.1 uncultured Gammaproteobacteria bacterium | reverse complement strand
TTGTAGTCGGTGAACTCGCCGGCGTCGAAGAACACGCCGTAGCAGGTTGTGCAGGACTCGAACCAGATGTGCGGCTGATCGCGGTCGACCATGCGGATCATGCTCGTGTGACAGCGCGGGCATGAGATCCTGTCCTCGGCGTTGAACAGTTCGCCCACCTCGGGGTCTCCCTGGTCGATCTCCTCGGATCCCTCCATCTTCTTTAGCGCCTCGTGCTCGAGGGCGTCGAACCAGAGGCCCTTGCACAGAGAGCACCGGTCAACCTCGATGCCCTGGAAGTCCACCGTCTCCATCGCGTGATTGCATTTGGGGCACTGCATGATCGTCTCCCGGCCGAGAATTTGTCCCGTCTGCTGATAGCCTAGCCAAAGCCGCGGCCCAAGCAAGCTTCCCGGGTCACCAGCGATTCAGATCCGGCGTCAATCCTCTTTTGCGGGCTCCTGTTCCGGGTCCGGCAAGAAACGCTCGCGATGGACGAAGCGGTCGTATTCCGCGATCACCTGGGCGCCGGTCAGCAGGATGATCGCGCCGACCTCCAGGAGCAGCAGGGAGACGACCACCGCGGTCAGCGAACCGTAGACCACGTTGACGATCGAGATGGAATCGAAATACCAGGCAAGGGTCCGGCGCGTCGCTTCCCACAATATCGAGGCCGCCAATCCCCCGATCAGCGCGGCGGCGGTTCCGATCCTGCCCGCCGGCATGATCTTGTAGAAGGACGCCAGCAGGATCACCTCCAGAACGAACATGCCCACGGCGGTGAACGCGGAGCCGCGCTGATGGCCGGGCAAAAGCTCCGCGATCCCGGGCGGCAGATGCGGCTCCAGCGCGCCGAGGACGCTCGGCCCGATGGTCAGCAAGGTGAGCCCGGCGCCCAGCACCAGCATATAGAGATAGGGGATGATGGCCGAGACCAGGAAATGCCGGCTGACCACCCGCGCCCGGTGATGGAAGATCCGCTCCAGGGCCCGTTCGAGCACCAGGAAGGCCGACGCGCTGAAGAAGATCAGCAGGGCGATGGCGACCCAGCCGATCTGCTCGCGCCCGGCCAGCAGACCGCGGATCTGGCTCACCACCACCTCGCTGCGGCCCGGGATGACCAGTTCGACGGTACCCGAGAGAGCCCGGAGCAACCCTTCCTGGTCCACGAAATGGGACAGGGCCAGCAGCATCAGGGCGAAGAACGGCACGATGCTCAACAGGGCGTTGTAGGCCAGCGCACCGGCCATCAGCATGACCTGGTTGCGGCGCATCCCGCGGCCCACACGGGAAAGAAACGCCAGCGGGCGCCGGAGTATCAACCGGGCGCGGGCAGCGTGGAGACTCGGCGATGACAAGATTACGGTTTCCGCGACTGATGACCCGGCCTGAATTCTACGTCAATCCCCCCGTGCAGCGTCCGGTATTCGATGATTCCGGCCAGTGATTCTGCTAGCCTTGACCCATCGTCTGTCCCAGGGGGAAGGGCTTGAGCGGCGCAGAGAGCGGGTTCAGTCGTCTGTTGAAAGAGATGCGCCGCCGCAACGTGTTCAAGGTTGCGACGGTTTACCTGATCGCGTCGTGGCTGCTGATCCAGATCGCCGAGACCACCTTCCCCGCGCTCAATCTGCCGGAGTGGACCGTGACCTTCGTGGTCATGCTGCTGCTGATGGGACTGCCGATCTCGCTGATCCTCGCCTGGGCATTCGAGGTCACGCCTGAAGGCATCAAGAAGACCGCCGAGGTGCCGGTCGACCAGTCCATCACGCCGGCCACCGGCCAGCGCATCAACTACCTGATCATCGGCACCCTGGCCGCCGCCGTCGTGTTCCTGGCCACCACCCACGGCGGTTTCCGCATTGATGGCGGAACCAGCGGTGAGGAATCCGCGCCCCGCTCTATCGCCGTGCTCCCGTTCGTCAATATGAGCGGCGACGAGGAAAACGAATATTTCTCCGATGGCCTGTCCGAAGAATTGCTGAACCTCCTCGCCCAGGTCGACGGCCTGCGGGTCGCGGCACGGACCTCGTCGTTCTTCTTCAAGGGCCAGAACGAGGACCTGCGCGATGTCGGTGAGAAGCTGGGGGTGGCACACGTGCTGGAAGGCAGCGTGCGCAAGTCCGGCAACCGCATCCGGGTCACCGCTCAGCTGATCAAGGTCGAGGACGGCTTCCACCTCTGGTCGGACACCTACGACTACGAGATGGACGACGTATTCCGGATCCAGGACGAGATCTCGCTGGCCGTGGTCGATGCCCTCAAAGTAAATCTGCTGGGCGAAGAGCGGCAGCGGCTGACCAAACGCGCCACCACCAACGTCGAGGCCCACAATCTCTATCTGCGCGGCCGCCAGTTCCTTCATCTTCGCACCCTGGAATCCATCGAGCAGGCGGAGAAGCTGTTCGAACAGGCGGTCCGTATGGATCCGGGCTACGCGCTGGCGTACTCCGGGCTTGCGGATGCGGTGAGTCTGCTGGCCACCAATCACCAGATGATGCCGGTTGAGACCGCCTACGAGCGGACCGCGCCGCTGCTGGAGCGGGCCATGACGCTGGATCCGGAGTCCGCCGAGGTGTGGGCCTCGAAGGGTCTGGCGGAGATGAACATCCGTGAACTGGACAAAGCGGAGGCGGCACTCAAGCGTTCGATGGAACTCAACCCCAGCTACGCGCCGGCCTACCTCTGGTACGCCAGCGCCCTGGGCGAAACGCCGGGCCGGGCCGAGGAGGCCATCGAAGTCCTGCGCAAGACCCTCGAGATCGATCCCTTGTCCCGGGTGGCGCAGAACAACATCGCCTTCAACCTCATGCAGCTCGGTCGTTACCAGGAAGCCGAGACCCAGATGCGGCGCCTGATCACGCTCGATCCCGATTACCCGACCGGCTACCTGGGGCTGTACAACCTGAACCGGTTCATCTTCGGGCGCCTGGACGAGGGTCATCGCTGGCTGCTCAAGGCCCACGAAGTCTCCGAGCGGGACGTGCGCACCACCATCGAATTCGTATTCCTCTACTCCGATCTGGGCATGGACGAGGAGGCAGAGCGATGGAGCAGACGAATCAGGCTGGAATCGCCCGAGCACCCGGTGGCAAGGATGCTCCCGGCCTACGAGGCACTCTACGAGAAAGACTTCGCGCGGGCCGATGAACTGACCGCCAGGCTGATGCAGACCGACCTGAGCAATTTCCCGAATCTCCGCGCCGTCCGCGTGTTCACCCTGACCATGGTGGGCCGCGCCGGCGAGGCTCTGGCGCTCGTGGAGGGATGGTATCCCGAGCTGCTGGCCGCAGAGCCGGTCGTCGACACGAACAATCACGACGTCAGCACCGAGACGATGTTCGCCCTCAACCGGGCCGGCATGGACGAACAGCTGCGCCGACTCCAGGCGGCCGAGGCGGCCCATCAAAAAAAGGATCACGCGAATCGCCCGCCGGCCCAGAACGCTCGTACTTTTGCCAGCAACGCCGCGGCCGCGGGAGACGCGGAGCGGGCCGTGCAGCTGTGGAAGGAAGCGGTGGATCAGGGCTGGCTGGGCAGCGCGGAATGGGGCTGGAAACTGACGGAGTCCGAGTATCTCGGAGAGGCGGCCGCGAGTCCGGAGGTGGCCGAACTCCAGCAGCGGCTAGATACCGCGCTCGCCGCCCAGCGGGAGTCGGTCCGCCAGCAGCTGGCCGACCTCGGGCCCGGCGTGCGCTTCTGAGGCCCGGTCCTCTCCCCTACCATTCCCCGGTGTTGGGCATGGACTGCCAGGGCTCTTTCGGCGGCAGGGCGTCACCCTTCTGCAACAGCTCGATGGATATCCCGTCCGGCGAGCGGACGAAGGCCATATGACCATCTCGCGGAGGCCGGTTGATGGTCACGCCGGCGGCCTGCAGACGCTCGCACAGGGCGTAGATGTCATCCACCAGATAGGCCAGATGACCGAAATTGCGTCCGCCGGTGTACTCCTCGGGATCCCAGTTGTAGGTCAGCTCCACCTGGGCCGACTCGTCGCCCGGCGCGGCGAGGAACACCAGGGTGAAGCGCCCCTGCTCGCTGTCCCGCCGGCGCAATTCCTGAAGACCGAGATGCTTGCAATAGAACTCTATCGAGGCGTCCAGATCGGAAACCCGGACCATGGTGTGCAAATATTTCACTAGGCTCTCCGTGACCGCTTAGGGGAATGATAAGTGCAGCCGGGCGGTGAAATATATATTAGACATCCCGCATGTTTTGGGGTATATATATTAGCCGTCACTAATATCTTGTCTCCCCCAGGACTTGGAAGTGGCCCTGTTGCCCGGGTAGATCACTACCCGGGCATTTTTATTCATGCTATGAAGTTTTCTTCATAACATATTGAATAATTGAATTAATATGATGTCATGGCTCGGCGCGTTGGCGATCGGATTGAGTCTGGGCCTGCTGGGCTCCGGTGGCTCGGTGCTCACCGTCCCGGTCCTGGTCTACCTGGTCGGCCAGGAGGAGAAGGTGGCCATTGCCGGCTCCCTCGCCATCGTCGGCAGTATCGCCCTGGCCGGTGCCCTGCCCTTTCTCCGTCGACGCATGATCGACGTCCGCAGCCTGATCTGGTTCGGCCTGCCGGGTATCGCCGGCACCTGGTCCGGCGCCTGGCTGGCGGCCTTTGTCAGCGGCCAGTTGCAGCTACTCGTCTTCGCGATCGTGATGCTGCTGGCCGCCGGATTCATGCTGCGGCCCATGACGGTCCCCGCGCCGGCCCTGACCGCCGGCGGCATGGCAGCGCCGCATCCGACGCGGGCCGAGTGGAAGATCGTGATGGACGGTCTGCTGGTGGGCATCCTCACCGGTTTCGTGGGCGTCGGCGGAGGGTTCCTCATCGTGCCGGCACTGGTGCTGCTGGGCGGGCTGTCCATGCACCGGGCCATCGGCACCAGCCTCGCCATCATCGCCCTGAAGTCCTTCGCCGGATTCGTCAAATATCTTGACGTGCTGCATGGCTCAGGGCTGAGTCTGGATGTGCCCGTCCTGGTCAAATTCACCATGATCGGCATCGGCGGTAGCCTGCTGGGAAACAGGCTGGGGAGCCGTCTCGATCACCGCCGCCTCAAACAGGGCTTCGGCGCGTTCCTGATCGTGATGGCGGTATTTATCATCTGGCAGAACCTGGCGCAGGTTACCGGCTGAGTATGGCAGCGAGACCGACACGGACACCGAACGGAGACAGGGAATGATGCAGATCACCATGGAACAACTCGTCGCCGAGGCGCGCGGTCGCATCCGCGAAGTCAGTGTGAGCGAACTCGCGGCTGGCCTGGGACCGGATACGGTCCTCATCGACGTGCGCGAGCCGGACGAACATGCGGCCGGACACATCCCGGGATCGCTGAACATCCCGCGGGGCGTGCTGGAGGCAGAGGTGGCGCCGGTGCCGGAGATGGGCGGCGAGACCGCCCCGGCGCTGGCCGACAAGAATCGATCCATCTGCCTCTACTGCCGCACCGGCGGACGCTCCGCCCTGGCCGCCGATGCCCTGCAGAACATGGGCTTTACCCGGGTGACGTCGCTGGCCGGCGGCTTCCTGGCCTGGCAGGCCGATCGATAACCGGATCGAAACGCTGCGAGGACCTGTCAGGCCGAGGCAGGCTGCCCGGATTCTGTCTTGATCTCGTCAGGCCAGGCGTTGAGGACCGCCTGGATCACCGTGGCCAGCGGGATGGCGAAGAATACGCCCCACAGACCCCAGAGCCCGCCGAAGAACAGGATGGCCGCGATGATGGCGACCGGATGCAGGTTGACCGCTTCGCTGAACAGCAAGGGCACGAGCACGTTGCCGTCCAGAAACTGGATGACGCCGTAAGCGACCACCACCCAGTAGAAATCCGGTTGCAGACCCCACTGGAAGAAGGCCACGCCGGCCACCGGCAGCGTGACCACCAGGGCGCCGACGTAGGGGATCAGCACCGAGACGCCGGTCAGGACCGCGAGCAGCAGGGCATATTGCAGTCCCAGCAGGCGGAACACGGCAAACGTGACCGAGCCGACGATGATGATCTCCCAGATCTTGCCCCGGGCATAATTGCCGATCTGGCTATCGACTTCGTTCCAGACCTGATCAGCCAGGGGTCGATGTTCCGGCAGGAAGCGTGAGAACCAGGCCAGGATCACCTTGCTGTCCTTGAGCAGGAAGAAGACCAGGATCGGCACGAGCACCAGATAGACGCCGATGGTAAAGGCTGTGACCAGCGAGGACAGCGAATAAGTCAGAAGTGTCTGACCCGCGCCGATGATCTCGCTGCTGAGGCCGGAGAGCAGATCCTGGATCTGTTTTTCGGTGATCAACGAAAACCGCTGGGGCAGCGAGAGCAGACCCCGCTGTAACGCCGCGACGATGCTCGGCACCTGCTGGGCCAGCGAGGTGAGCTGGCGGATCAGCATCGGCAACAGTCCGAACACGGCGAACACGAGGGCAACGAAGAAGCTGAGGAACACCAGCAGTACGGCTGCGAGGTGGGGAACCCGGCGCCGTTCGAGCCGGTTCACCAGGCCCTGGAGCAGGTAGGCGATGACCACGCTGGCCAGCAGCGGTGCCAGCATGCCGCCGAAGAAATAGAGCGTCCCGGCCACGATCAGGATGATCAGACCAAGGATGACGATCTGGGGGTTCTCCAGCTGACGCCTGAACCAGGCCGAGATGCTTCTAGTCGCCATCAACCCCACCCGATGCGCGTCACGAGGACGTCTAGCATAGCAGTCGCAGGATTCCGCTCAAACGGCCCGGAGGGCGTCCTTGCGCTCGTCCGAACGAAGCAGATAGCGGCACATGGCCGGCAGCACCATCAGCGTCAGCAGAGTTGAGGCCAGCAACCCGGAGATGATCGACCAGGCCAGCGGCGGCCACAGGGTGCTGCGGGTCATGGTCAGTGGCGCGAGACCGGCCACGGTGGTGATGGTGGTGAGCAGGATCGGTCGCGTCCGCCGCGCGACCGCATCGACGATCGCTTCGAGCAGCGCCTGACCCCGCTCCAGGTTCTTGTCCAGCACGTCGATCATGACGATGGCGTTGTTGACCACGATGCCGACCAGGGCGATGACGCCGAGCAGCGCAGTGAAGCCGAATGGATTGTCTGACAGCAGCAAGCCGGGCACCACGCCAACCGTCGCCAGCGGGACCGTCACCAGCACCATGGCCAGACGGCGGAAGGAGTTGAACTCCAGCAGCAGGAAGATAAGCAACAGCACTACGCCGACCGGCATGGCCGAGAAGATCGCCTCGTTCGCGTCACCCGAACTCTCCAGTTTTCCGCCGAAGTCCAGACTCACCCCGGGAGGCAGCGTCAGGTCGCGGATGCGCTTCTGGAGATCGGCGGTGACATTGCCGAAGGCATAACCCTCTTCGAGTTCCGACAACACGATGGACACGCGACGCAGATCGCGATGCTGGATCGCCGACGGCTGCCATTTGAGCGATTGATTCACCAGTTGGGCCAGCGGCACCGATTCTCCGTCCGGCGTAAACACATAGGCCGTGTCCAGATGATCGGTCGAGAACCGCTCCCCCTCCGGCGAGCGGATATATATCGGCACCGGATCCAGCCCGGCCCGGTACTGACCGATCTCCACGCCCAGGGTCCGTCCGCGCAGGGCGTCGGCCACGTCGGACCGGTCGAGCCCGTAGCGAGACGCTGCGGCATCATCGATCTCGTAGACCAGGGTCGGCGTACCGGTGCCGAGGGTCTCGCGGACATCGGCCGTCCCCTCGCTGGCGCGCACAAAATCGAGAACCTGCTCGGTGGCCGCGCGCAACACGTCGAAATCGTCGCCGTAGATCCGGATCTCGATCGGGGCATCCACGGGTGGTCCCTGGCCCAGGCGGTGAGGCACCACCTCCACGTCGGGCAGGCGGGCCCGCGCATATTCCCGCACCCAGTCGGAGATGGCCGGGATATCCGCAGCGCTGCGGGCCATCACCGCCAGCCTTCCGATATGGGGGCTGCGGGGATTCTCGCGCAGATTGTAGAAGAACACCGGCCCGGAGAAACCGGTCCAGGTATAGACGTCTTCTACCTGCGGGAGCTCGTTGAGCGCATCCGCCATCTCGACGGCGGCGGCCGACGTGGTGCTGATGTGCGTGCCCTCGGCGAAGTTGAGATCCACCACCATCTCGCTGCGCGAGGTGCTGGGGAAGAAATCGCGATCCACGTAGCGCATGCCGAACACGGCCAGGGCGATCATGAAAAC
>CBDTYJ010000112.1:0-8192 GCA_965364575.1 uncultured Gammaproteobacteria bacterium | reverse complement strand
AGCAAGAAGCGGCCGGCCAGCCGCAAGAAGGCTGTGAGCAAGAAGCGCTCATCCAGGAAACGCGCCTGAGGCAGCGCTCCCGGCATCCGCAATCCAACCGCCCCCTCGGGGGCGGTTTTCTTTTGCCCGGAGCCGGGTCAGAAAGGCTGGCCGATCAGCAGATAGGCGGAGGTGTTCCCGCCCTCCGCCAGTCCGGCACCGAGATAGAGCGGCCCCATGAACGAATCGACACCGAGGAACAGGCTGCCGGCGCCCCGCATGTCTCCCAGATCCAGATCGTCGGTGGCGTCCCCGTATTCCAGTGAACCCCCCAGGTAGACCGGCAGGAAACTGAGGTCGTTCATCCGCCGGTAGTAGATCAGCTGGCCGAGCGCATAAGTCTTTCCGGACAGGGCGTTGGTCTCGAATCCGGACAGATTGAGGAAACCGCCGCCGCGGAACAGCGCGTAGATGGGCGGGTCTCCCCTCACGGTCTGTTCGAATTGCGCCCTCGGCAGCAGCGTGTTCCGGCCCCAGGTGAAAGCCCGGCTGACGCCGACCCGGAGCTGATCGAAGCCCGAATCCTCTCCCAGCTCTGAGCGGTGCAGGCTGTACCGCACCGAACCACTGTAACCGCGGGTGGGAAAATCCACATCGTTGAGTCGATCAAGCCCGAGACGCAGGAACACCGATCCGGAATTGAAATCCTGGGTCGGCAGCGTCAGCGGGTCGCCCACCCGACGGCTGGCGTTGATCCAGCGCCGGGTGTAGCCCACACGGATCTCGCCGTAGGTCGAGATCTCCCGCCCACCGGCCAGTTCTACCCGCCAGTCCGTGAGCCGGTATTCGCCGATCTTGTCTCCATCGTCGAAGATATTGATGCTGCTCTTGTTGAACGATGCCGAAGGATTGATGAAGTAGCGCAGATCCCGGTCCAGCGGCTGATACCACTCCGTCCCGAGACCCGGGTCCTGACCGATACCACCGATGGTCCGCCACTCTGCGCCCAGGTCGTTGAGCCCGGTCTTCAGATAAGCGACCCTCAGGTTGTATTGGTTGTCACCTTCGAAATCGTCCTCCAGCTGGAGCCCGAATTGCAGATAATCCGGGCCCCAGGGCTTTGCGTCGGCCTGCACCAGCAGACCGCTGCGTCCCTGTTCCTCGACGATTTCGTAGGACACCTTTTCGAACACGTCCATGCCGTACATGCGACCGATATCCCGATCGAGGGTTGCGGCATCCAGCGGCTGTCCGACCGGCTGCCGGATCATGCCGGAAAGCATCTCCGGGTCCAGCCCCGCGTCGTTCTCGACGCGGATGAATTCGACCAACGGTGCGCCGCTGATGCGCCGGGCTCGGCCCATCTGCCAGCGGGTGTACTCGGCCTCGGACACCGACAGGGCGGCTAGCCGGTCGCGCACGGCTGCGGCGGCCCGATAACCGGCCGGCACCGCTTCGACGGTGCGCTCGAAATCCGTGGTGGTGATATCGCCGAGATCGGGGATGATCTGGATGTCCCGGGGCGTCAGCGTGGCCAGCTGGGCCTCGGTATTGCCGCGGGTCATGATATTGATCAGCTGGTCGGTAATAGTCAGCAGCGAATCGACTTCCTCTGGCGGGCGCATCGGCGTGCTGATATCCACCACGATCAGCACGTCGGCGCCCATGTCCCGGGCGACATTCACAGGCAGATTGTTGGTGACGCCGCCGTCCACCAGCAGCCGGCCGTCCACCCGCAACGGCGCGATTGCGCCGGGGACGGACATGCTGGCCCGCATGGCATCGGCAAGGTTGCCCGCGCTCACCACGTAGGGCACGCCCACACCGATGTCGGTGGTGACTGCCCGGAACGGGATCGGCAACTGATCGAAATCCGAGACGTCGGCGACAGGCAGGGTGAGATCCCGCAACAAAAGTCCGATCTTCTGGCCCAGGATCAATCCTGCCGGCAATTTCAGTTCTGCATTGCGCAGGTCTACACCGGGTTTGGCCTGTACCGGGAGCAGGCGGTCGTCGCGCTTGCGGCGGAAACTGCGATCCTTGCGCTCCTCCCGATCATCGAGCACCACATCCCAGTTGATGCGGTTCAGCGCGCCGATGATTTCATCGGGGCTCATCCCGGAGGCGTACAGACCGCCGGCGGTGGCTCCCATGCTCGTGCCGGCGACAAAATCCACCGGGATCCGCATCTCCTCCAGCACCTGCAATACGCCGAGATGAGCGCCGCCCCGGGCGCCACCGCCGCTGAGCACCAGTCCCACGCGGGGCCGCGTGGCCTCGTCGCCGATGGCGCTCATCGCGCTGTCCGTGGGCGCGGCGAGTAGCGGGATCAGGAGCAGGCTCAGGGGGATACGGGTTCTCGCAAGCATCGTCGGCAACCTCGGCGCATTGATCGTCGCGGGCGGCGCGGGGTTGGCGCCGCTTTTCCCTGGCGGCAAGTGTATATGACCGGGAGCACGACACAGCCGCCGCGCCGGCCGTACCGCCGGCGGATAGATTTTCGCCAGCCAAGGGGGGAAAATAGGCGTTTATTCCTGAACACTAGGACGGGAGCTCGATATGGAGCGCAGCAAACCCACCGTATTCATCCACACGAACCACAAGCAGTGGCTCGGCGCCGTGGTCAGCAAGTATTCCTTCGAGCGGAATTCGGCCCACGCGGGCGAATTCGAGGTGAAATTCATCCACACCCGCGACTATCCCTTTATGCACCGCCGCGAGGGAGAGCTTTATCTGCGCGACGGCGACAAGCGCGCCTGGCTCAACGACGATCTGCAGTCCTTCACGCCGCTGCGATTCATGCCTCCGGAACTGATGGGCTATCAGGGCCGGGCGGTGGTCGTGGATCCGGATGTGTTCGCCGTCGGTGACATCTGGGAGCTACTCACCCGGGACATGGAGGGTTCAGCCATCATGTGCCGGCCGAAATCCGGGTCCAAGGGCAAGCGCGGGTGCATGGCCAGCAGCGTGATGCTGCTGGACTGCGCCAGGCTGACGCACTGGAAGGTCGAAGAGCAGTTCAACGCCATGTTCGACTTCACCCGGGATTACATGGACTGGGTGTGCCTCAAGCTGGAAGATCCGGACACTATCGGCTTCTTCGAAGAATCCTGGAACGACTTCGACCACCTGGACGCGAACACGAGGCTGCTGCACAACACCAAACGCAAGACCCAGCCCTGGAAGACCGGGCTGCCGGTGGACTACCGCCAGGCGGACACGTTCCAGCTGTTCCCGCCCAGGCACTGGATCCGTCGGGCGCGACGGGCGTTGTTCGGTGACTACGGCATGGCTGGCCGCTACAAGGCGCACCCGGACCCGAATCAGGAGCGGTTCTTTTTCGGCCTCGTACGTGAGTGCCTGGAGAAGAGTATCGTCACCGAGGAGATGCTGCGCGAGGAGATGGAGAAGAATCATCTCCGGCACGACGCCCTGGAGCTGGTCAGCCGCACGCCGCCGCTGGCGGCCTGATCACGATTCTGCCGGCGGTCGCCGGCTGCCCTCGCGGCTCAGCCGGCCGCCTGGGCCGGTTCCGCTGCCGTGTCGCTCAAGGGCTCGGCCGCGTAGCCGAAGCGTGGCGACAGGTGTTCGGTCATGTAGGCATCGATGGCGGCGATCTGCTCGTCGGTATAGTAGTCCCGGTAGCCGCCGACCTTGGCGCGCCGCACCTTGAACGAATCCGGGTTGCTGGCGTCTCCGGGCTTCATGCGGCCGCCCGAGAGCCGGAACGCACGTTTCTCCTCGAGCTTCTTCATGTTCTCGTAGGCAGCGTAATCCACCGCCGTCTGGATCTGCTCGTCGGTGCCGGGGGTGCCGGTGAATTCCACGATCCGCTTCAGCGTCTCTGCGGTACGCGCCTTCATGTCCTCGTAACGCACGATCAGCATGTCCGGCAGGCGCTCCATGTCGTCGGCCCAGCCGTTGAAATACTCGACGATGCGCGGCATGCCCTGCTGCCGATGCATCATGAAGTCGTACATGGAGATATCACTGCCGTGCTCGGGATAGTCATTGAGGCGCTTCTTGCGGGGCCGCATGCGGTATTTCCACTGGAAAAACTGCGACACGGCCACATCCCGGGGGTCCCGGACCAGCAGCACGATCTTCTTGCCGTAGAAATCGCGCTTGTCTTCGGTGTGACCGGTGTAGTCCTTGAGATAGTTGCCGTGGGTAAAGAACACCCGCGGGGCGCCGGGATTACGTTTGTGCATGTTGTCGAAGCCGATCAGCATGCCCTCGGGCAGGCCGAACCGGACCTGATAAAAACGGGACAGCATCACCCGCAGCCAGGTGCGGCCGCTCTTGCCCCATGAGGCCAGGATCCAGTCCGCTTCGGCGATCTTGTTGGCTTCCCAGCGGCCGCGGATCCAGCGCTCGATCTTGCGGCGCTTCTCATAGGGGAGGAAAAAAACGGCGCCGAGCACCGCCTGGCGCGAGACCTTCTTCCAGATCGACTGAAACATGGCTATCCTGACCTCATAAAGACGACCGGCGCGGCCGCCCTGTGTGGCCCCGGGGCCGGGGGCTCCCGGAGGCTCCGTCGGCGCTACGGCGCTCGTCGTTAACGCGATATTGTCCCCCCTTTGGCCCGATCAGTAAAACCCGGCAGGATACCCATGAACAGCGCAAGCACATCAGCCGCCCGCACCGCGGAACCGGTGCGGGACAATCTGCTCAATCTCGACAAGCTGGCGGCCGCGACGCTTCAGCGCGACCCCTACGACCACCTGGTGGTGCCGGGCTTCCTCGACCCCGAGGTCGTGGATGCCGTCAACCGCGACTATCCCCAGATCCCGAGCGCCGGCAACAAGGATTACGAGACCTACCCCCACGGGCCGGTGTTCGACGCTTTCGTGGAGCAGTTGTGCGGCCCGGCCATGAGCAAGGCCCTGGGGGAGAAATTCGGCGTGGATCTCTCCGACTGCTCCACGACGGTCACCGTGCGGACCTTCTCGGAGATGAGCGACGGCAGTATCCATACGGATCACTGGAGCAAGGTGGTCACCGTCCTGGTGTATTTCAACGAGGGCTGGGAAGGCGACGGCGGACAGTTACGCATCCTGCGCTCGAAAGACGATATCGAGGACTACGCCGCCCAGATCCCGCCGCTGGCCGGTTCCCTGACCGCCTTCCGCCGCTGCGATCATTCCTATCATGGGTATGTGCGCTATGCGGGTCCCCGGCGGATGGTGCAGATGAGCTGGAACCGGCCGACCAGGATGGCCGGCATCTCGCAGAATCTCAGCCGCCTGGCCACCCGGGTGATGAAACTGGTGACCCGCGGCAGCGGCCGCCAGATGTAGACAGCCGGATCCCGGCGGCTCAGGCCCCCATCAGCGCGCGGATCCGGCCGACGATCCGCTCGACATCCGCCTGGGGCGATACGGTTGGCTGGACGAAGGGCTGGCCGGCCCAGACCGCCTGGCCGCTGCGCACCAGTTGCCGCTGGAAGGCAGGGAAATTGCGGCTCTGGTAGACCAGACGTGCCCGGTACAGCAGCCGCGCCAGATGTTGCCGCAGCGGACCCGCACCCTGCTCCCGGGTTGCGAACAACCAGGCCAGGACGTCACGCCGCGCCAGATCCAGCCGCCCCGTCACACCCACGGGCAGCGGCAGGATGGCGGCCGGCCGGCCCAGGCCGATCGCCTCCACTAGCATGGAGATGCTGTCTGCGGTGACCACCAGGCCGTCGGCGAGCCCGAGGATCCCCCGATAGGGATTGTCCCGGGCCTCCGCCGCCCAGCGGAAGAGCCGGCTGCCTGCCGGCAGCTCACTCTCCAGCGCCTCGGCGAACCAGTCGGGCGTGCGGCGGCTGGTCGTGAGATAGGGGGTCCCTCCCTGACTGTCAGTCACCTCCCGGGCCAGCTCCAGCACCCGGTCCAGCACTCCCCGATCGTAGATGAAGGGCTTGGTGGGCCCGCCCAGCAGGAAACCCACCAGCGGTCGCGGCAGGCTGGCAAATTCCTCGCGCCAGCCGGCCAGCTCGGTCTCGTCGTGGGCCACCCGCATCAGCGGGAGCTCGGTGCGGAGGATATTTTCCAGCGGCGGCATCAGGATCTCGCCGCTGATCACCACCAGATCGAAGCGTTCGGCCCGGGTCGAAGGCTTGCCCAGATAGACGATACGGCTGTGGCCACCGGACTGCTCCTGGATCCACAGGGCCACGGAGGAAGGACGCCGGCCGATGGTGAGGATCAGATCCGGCCAGGGCGGCTCGAGTGCATCCGATTTCTCCGGATCGATGTGGTCCAGGGAGGGGCGCACCGGCGGCTTGCCGTAGACCCACTCGGGACGCATCTGCACGAAACGGCGCTCCCATGCCCAGGGCAATCCTGCCGCCACGGCCTCCACCTGGCCGTTGTCGCCGCGCTTGTCGCCGAGCACCAGCCAGGTGCGGGGACCGGCGCCGGTTTGTTCCATGATCGTCGCCCCGGGCTAGCCGCTGGCCTGGACCGGGGCCGGCGAGGCCTGGCCGACCGGGGTGTAGCCGAATACGGGTGACAGGCGTTCGTCGACCAGACTCTCCAGCTCCGCGACCTGCTCGGCAGAGAAATAATCCCGGTAGCCGCCCACCTTGGCCCGGCGGACCTTGAAACTCTCCTCGTCCTTTTTGTTCCGGAGCGTCATGCCGCCCTGGCGGAAATAGCCCTCCACTTCGAGCTTGCGCAGATTCTCGAACGAGCCCCACTCGACCGCCGCCTGGATCTCCTCCTCGCTGAAGGAGGCACCCATGAGATCCAGCACCCGCGCCAGGGTGGCGGCAGTCTGATGACGCAGATCCTCGTAGCGGACGATGGTCCCCCGGGGCAGGGCTTCGATATTCCGCGCCCAGGTGTTCAGATATTCGATCAGGAACGGCAGCCCGATCTCGCTGTGGCGGACAAACTCCCACATCTCCACCGTGCGGCGGTCGATAGGCCGGTCGAGATTGTGGTTGATCAACTCCTGCTTGCGGGCCGACTGTCGCTTGGTGAACTGCATATACCAGGACACGGCGATATCCAGAGGGTTGCGCGCCAACAGCATCACCGCCTTGTGTTTCAGCGGATTGTCCGCCGCCTCCGGTGTCAGCGCCCGGCCCACGGCGCCCTCGTAGCTGTAGCACCCGTTGGTGGCCGCCATCCGCGGAATCTCGGGGTTGCGCCGGGAATATTCATCCGACTTGTTGACCAGACGGTCGGGCATGCCGTACCGGACCTGGTAGAGCCGGGACAGCATGGCCTTGAGCCAGGTGTTGCCGCTCTTGGGATGACCGATGATCAGCAGTTCCGCCCGCTCCGCGATGCCGTATTCCAGGTCGGCCAGCATCCGTTCCCGGGCGCGGATGCGCGCACTCCGGGGCAGCGGCCCGGTAGCGGCGATGATGAGTATCTTCTTGACCGCATCACTCAGGATCGGCATGGCGTGTCTCCCTGGTATTACCCGGCGGCCCGGCTGCCGGGTGTCGCCGCGTTCTGTGTTCCCGCCGGGCGGTCCTTGGGCCAGCGGCGATTGCCGCAGAACCACTGCCCGGGATCCTCGCGGATCCATTGCTCGAACAATCGGTTGACCTTGATCATCATCTCTCTGGCCTGCTCGATCTCGCCGGCCGTGCCCGCCTCCGCCCGCACCGGTTCGAAGATGGTGGCCCGGAACCGCGAGCCCTCGAGCCGCTGGATCCTGATCGGGATCAGTTCTAGACCGTGTCGTATTGCCAGCCGGGCCGGGATCAGGGTGGTCATTTTATCGTGTCCGAAGAACGGCAGGGGCTCCCCGTTCTCCACTTTCTGATCCACCAGCAGACCGATGGAACGGCCTGCCTTCACCTCTGCCAACAGGGGTCGCATGCTGTCCTCCCGGGGAACCAGGTGACATCCCAGCACGCGGCGATACGCGGCCAGACGCCGGTCGAGACCCGGATTCCGCAGGGGCGAATACACCGCGGTGACCGGTATGTTCTGCTCGGCCACGGCCAGGGCGGCCAGCTCCCAATTGCCCACGTGGGCGGTGATAAAGATCGCGGGCCGGTCCCTTCTTTCGACAGCGCGGATCCCCGGCGTCACGACGCATTCGAACGCGGCGCCCCGGCGACCCTGGGCGATATGGTCGAGGTGGGCATACTCCGCCACGCAGGCGCCGAAGTTCCGCCAGGATGCCCGCGCCAGCCGCTCGATCTCGTCGGCGGCCAGATCCGGGAAGGCGATGGCGAAGTTCCGGCGCATGTGGCGGCTTTT
>CBDTYJ010000111.1:0-8193 GCA_965364575.1 uncultured Gammaproteobacteria bacterium | reverse complement strand
CCAGCGCCGCCGTCGCCTTTTCGATGGCCTGGTCCAGGTAGAACAAGTACATCTCCTCATTGCTGATTCCGATCAGTCGCTCGTGGAGTTCCTCTCCCTCCGGCCCGACCATCAGCACCGCGGGCGCGAAAATTGAATCGTAGCGGTCGGCGACCGCGAACGGGCTGACCCGCTGCCCTCCGAAGTCAACCAGATCCGGTCCTTTATCGATGATCAGCTCGCGGATGATCACCCGGTCTTCGTATTCGCCGCTGATGATCATGGGAACGATGACCGCCCGCTTGAGCAACGCGCAATAGCCGCAATCCTCGCGGGTGAAGACCAGCATCAGGGGCCGGCCCGTGGTGGCGGCCAGCCGGGCGTCCGCGGCCAGATCCGCCGCCAGCGGAACCGATGCTTCCTCGCTGGCCGCCGTGCCACCGGCCAGGACCAGAGCCGTCAACAGGCATGGCAGCAGGTGAAACCGGATCCGATGCCCGACCATCAGGGTGATCCCGGACCAGCGAGCCACGCCTCGACGGCCTCCACCAGATCGTAGGCGTAGAGGTCGCGGAAGAAATGATCGGCGCCCTCGATCTGGACGAAATCCACCGGCGCGCCGCCCTGGTATTCGACCACAGCCTTGTCCACGCCCCGGCTGAGGGGATCCTCGCTGCCGGCGAAGATCAGGACCGGCAATCCGGTGCCGGCGGCCAGAGCCAGGGTATCGAACTCTGGATCGTCCGCGTAATAGGACCGGAATGAAGCCGCGGTTACCTGCGCTTCGTCGCAGTGAAGATAGGGGACTGAACCGAGCACCTCGTCTCCCCGACCGGCATCGACGCGGGCGGCGGCCCGTTCCAGCAGCGGGGCCAGCGCCGGACCACCGCGCTCGGCGTAGCGGGCCGCCATCGCGTCGGCATCACGGATACCCGGCGCCACCAGCACCAGACCCTTAGGCGCCGGCAGGTCTTGCGAAGCGGCGTAGCGGGCAACCTGGTTGGTCCCGCGGGAATGGCCCAGGAGCACGACGTCGCGGCGGTCACGCCCCTCCAGCCAGCGGAACCAGGCGGCCAGTTCCTCGACCGCATCCTCGTGCCGGTGGCGGTGCACGACGCCGCAATCCAGCATGCCGTAGCGGTCGTCGATACCCAGTGACAGGCTCACCCTGAGGCTCTCGATCCCATACTCGGCGAACACCTCGGCCAGGGTCGCCATGATCTCCATATTGGCGTGGGCCATAGTCCCGTGCAGCATCAGGACCGTGGCCCGGGGTTCGTCCACCGCTGTCCACCAGCCGTTCAACGCCTGGTCCCCGAGCCGGGTCTGGACCTGAGTCCCCGGCTCTGCCGCCTCCGACGCGTTGAAGGGGGCCAACACCGCCAGCAGGGACAGGAGCAGGACCGGAAAATAGCCTGGGGAGTGCAAGAAGATCCGTCTGTTCATCGGTTACCAACCGTCTCCAGCAGCAGCGGGGAGACCAGACGCTCCACCGGCACGAAATTATCGGTCAGAATCGGCAAGGCATCCATGGACGTCCCGGTATTGAGTACCGGATCGGTGACGCGAAGCCAGCTCCGGTCGAGACCCCGTCGGGATTCCAGTACGGCGGGGAGCGAGGCGCCGTCGGACGCAGAAATGACGTAGGTCGCCCGGCTGCGCTCCACCGGGATCCGGTGCAGCCATACATCGACGCGATCGAAGGACGCCGAGAGCGTCTTGACGATGCTCTTGACCAGCCGCGGATCCGGGAAGACATCGACCACGTTCATGACATACAGGCCGGCTGGCACCAGGCGGGATTTCACCAGCGCGACATACTCGCGCGTAGTCAGATGAAACGGCACGGCCACGTCGTGGAACACATCGCCGATGATCGCATCGAAAGCGCCGGGCGCCACCTGCTGCAGCGCGACGCGAGCATCAGTATGCTCGACCTTCATCGACCGCGGGTCGAGAAACAGGAATCGCTCCGCCACCCCGGTTACTGCCGGATCCAGCTCCGCCACCTCGACCCGAGCGTCGGGGAACGCCGTGATCACGGCCCGGGGCTGGCTGAAAGCCCCGCCGCCGGCAAAGAAATAGCGCGCGCTGCTCGCACGCTCGCCCAGGTGACGGCGGACCAGTTCGTCCATCAGGTGCGAGTACGGCGCGAACAACAGACTTCCATCGGGTCCATAGCTGATGCCATGGACCAGGTGATCGAGGATCAGGGTCCGGCTGCCCCCGGGCCGGCCGGCGCCGCCGGCCTCCTCTACCCGGATGCAGAAATACTGACTCTCCTCGACACAGGGATCGCTCATGCCCTGACGCCATGCCGCCGCGGCGACGATCGTCGCGGCGAAGATCGTCGACGTGAACAGGATGGCCGCGGCCAGGATGGCCCCCGCCGCGCGTATCATCGGCACGGCCAGCAGAAGCAGGGCGACGCCGGCACCCACGATCACGGTGCGGGTTCCGAAGTACTGGATCAACAGGAAACCGGTGGCGAACGTGCCGAGGATGCTGCCGAGGGCCGCCAGGGCATGCATCCGCCCGACGATGTGGCCGGAGCGCGGGTCCAGACGCAGCGCCAGGGTCGTCAGCATGGGAGCGATCAATCCGAGGCAGGCGGCAGGCAGGAAGAACAGGCCCAGCGCGAGCAGCACGCTGGCGGACATCAGATCGAGAGGACGAGCCTGCACCATCGGCGCCACGAACGTGAGGAGGAGCACGATCCCGAGGGTCGTCAGGGCCGCCGCAGCCAGCCCGAAGGCGACATGTCGTTCGTCCGCGCCGGCGTCCGCCCAGCGGCCGCCGGCCCAGTTGCCGAGTGACAGCCCGGCCAGCACGACGCCGATGATCGACGTCCAGGAGTACAGGGACACGCCGACATAGGGGGCGATCAGCCGGCCCGCGGCGATCTCCAGCACCATGACGATCGCCGAAGACAGGAACACGATCGCCCCGTAGACGATCAGCCTGCTCTTGACGGCCGACCTGGAAACTTCGCTGGGTACATCCACGTGTGTAGAGTCTTCCGGGGCGTCAGCCGCCCTCGCGCGCTCGGCCCAGGGCCTCGTCCAGCGCCTCGCGGACTTCCTCATTCCAGACTTCCGCGATCGCTTTTCCCGGCGGCGCGCGGGTAGGACGACGCCGGTAGACCACCGTTCCGCTCTGGTCCACGACGACGATGCCGGGCGCACTGAAAATGCCGTAGTCATCCGCCACCAGGTCGCCCAGCGGCAACACCGTGAAGTCATATCCGAGTTCAGACATCATGGCGACGGGATCGCCGTCGTCCTTGAAGTCGATGGCGTAGACGCGGACGCCGTATTCAGCGTAGTCCTCCACCACCTGGTCCAGATAGGGCATGACCGCCTTGCAATAGGGGCACCAGGTGGCCCAGAAGAAAAGGATGCTGGCCTGGCCCGTCGCATCCTTCGGGAAAGAGAATTCCTCGCCGGCTCCCGTCTCCAGCTCGAACGGCGGCGCCGCCATGCCCGGCATGACCTTGGCGGCCATGCCCGGGCCACTCGCCATCGAAAGGCATAACAACGTCAATACCCGGACAAGCTTTCTCACGATTGATCCCCCCGAGGCCGGATGACGGAACATATTTCAGTAGGAGGGCCCTCGTCTACTCCAGGTTCCCCTTTCGCGCGGTCGAACCAGTCTGCCGCGCATGCTTCACCGGTGGCCCGGATGCCTGTTCCACTGTTTCGTCGGCGGCCGGTCAATCGCCATCGATCCGCCAGGGCGGAAAACGCCGATTCTCCCCGGCCGTGTACAGGCAGATCTCGTTCCCGGCAGGGTCTCTGAGCCGTGCCTCCCGCCATAACCAGCGCTGGTCCTCGGGGCTGCTGTCGAAAACCAGGCCCGCGGCCCGCAGCCGGGTCACGGTTTCATCCAGGTCCCGGCATTCGAAATAGACGGTCAGTCCCCCCGTATCCGGTGCCTGGTCGACCCGGTGGACCGAGAAAGTGCTGTTGCCGTCCGGACATTCGAAACGGGCGTAGCGGGGCAACGAATCGACGATCAGCCGGAGACCCATCGTCCGGTAAAACGCCACCGACGCGGCCACGTCTGTCGCCGGGACTGTCACCTGGTTGAGATCCACGCCTCAGTCCCGGCGGATGACCAGCACTTCGTACTGTCCTTTCGGGCCGATGAAGTTGGAAGCCAGACCGCTGAAGATGCTGACCAGCAGGGCGCCGAACAGCGCCGCCCAGAAACCCGAGAGCTGGAAACCGTCCAGCATCGACGCCACCAGTCCCAGCATGGCCGCGTTGACGACGAGCAGGAACAGGCCGAGGGTGACGATGGTCAACGGCAGGGTCAGGATCACCGCAATCGGTCGCAGGAGGGCGTTGACGATGCCCAGCCAGAGCGCCGCCCACAACAGCGAGGCCGTGCTCAGGAACACCATCCCCGGCACGATCGCCGAGGCCAGCCACAGCGCGCCCGCCGTGATCAGGAATCGGATGAGAAAACCGGGCATGGACACATCTCCTCGGTAGTAGTCGGCTCAATGGTGTTGGGGATGAAAGATCTGCTCCAGCTCCAGATGAGTCAGACCGCGAATCTGACGCAGCAGATACCACAGCGCGACGATCATGATGGCCATGGACGGCACAACGATGACCGGGTAGCTCAGCGCAGTCATCCGCCCCAGCTCCTCGTTGAAAGCGGTGGAGCCGGCCGGACTGCGGACGATCATCCGGGCGAGTACAAAATTCAGCGTCGCCGACACGAAGAACGAACTGGCCAGCAGCCAGGACGCCGTCGACAAACTTCGTTCGAAGCGATCCCGGTTGTCGTGAGCATCCAGCGCCGCATCCACGGCTTCCACATCGATGATCTTGTCGTTGTAAAGGAGAGAACGGACGATCGGATAACGGGTGCGGGTGGATATGATCACCGCCAGGCCGATCACCGCCGGCACCGCCGCCTCCTTGACCGCGAGCCATTTGGGGTCCAGTTCCAGCAGGCCGATGCCGCCGGTGAGGAGGGTGCTGACGACGCCCAGTGCCGAAATGAAATTCAGCCGCCGGCGTCGCACCGCGTCCTGGATGCCATAGACCAGCGGGAAGGACAGGGCGACGAGCAAGCCCATGACCGGACCCAGGTGTTGTTCGCCGCTGAGTTTCATCAGGACCAGCGCCGGGATGGCTATGTTGATCAGCAGACTGATCCACGGATTCTCCGGATTCGGCGCGGCGGGTTTTGGGGATGGCGTCGTCATCACTCGGAGCTTCGGGCTCGATACAGGCGGATGCCTATTCTAACTCGGCCGGGTCCGTGATCCGTTCCCCGGGCATGTCCGGCACGGAATCGTCGCCGGGATCCTGGTGGATCAGCACGTCGGCGCCCGGGAAGCCGGCGCGGATACGGTCCGCCACTTCGTCGCCGATGTGGTGGGCCCGGGCCAGGGTCATGCCGCCATCCAGTTCCAGATGCATCTGGATAAAGCGCGTCTGGCCGGCCTGCCGGGTGCGCAATTCATGAACGGCGCGCACCTGCTGATGGTCCAGGGCAATACGGGCGATCTCTTGCTGGGCATCTTCGCCCAGCTCCCGGTCCATGAGGTGATCCACGGCCTCGCGGCCGATGCCATAGGCGCCGACGAGTATCACCACGCCGAGACCCAGTCCGAATACCGGGTCCGCCCAGCTCACGCCCCATGCCGCGAGACCCAGGGCGAGGATGACCGCCATGTTGGTGAACAGATCCATGGCGTAGTGGAAAGAATCGGCCCGGATCGCCAGCGAGCCCGTGCGCCTGATCACATAGCGCTGGACGCCGATTAACACCAGCGTCGCCAGGGTGGCAAAGATCATCACCCCGATGCCCTGGGCGATGCCCTGAACCGGCTGTGGGTGGAGCAGCCGGTCTACCGCCTCGAAGAGCAGCAGCACCGCGGTGCCGGCGATGAATGCCGATTGCGCCAATCCGGCCAGCGACTCCGCTTTGCCATGTCCGAAGCGATGTTCCTCGTCGGCCGGCTGCAGCGAATAACGGACAGCCAGCAGATTGACCACTGACGCCGCCGCATCCATCAGCGAATCCAGCAGCGAGGCCAACAGCGCGACCGAACCGGTGGTCAGCCACACCACCAGTTTGACGACGATCAGGACTCCGGCCGTGGCGACGGACCAGACCGTGGCCAGCCGCAGCAGCCGGGCATTCTCTTGCGGAGTGGTCAATTCAGTCGTGGTGGTGCCCGATCGGTCCTTCGGAGAAAAGCGTCTCCTTGAGTTCGGCGTCGAAGGCCGGATCCCGGCGCCGGATCCACTCCAGCACCATGGCTGCGTGCTCCTTCTCCTCGTCCCGGTTGTGGGCGAGGATGGACTTGAGTTCCTCGTCGTGACAGGCGTCCACTCGCTGGTTGTACCAGTCCACGGCCTCGAGCTCCTCCATCAGCGAGATGATGGCCCGGTGCATGTCCCGGGTCTCCTTGCTCAGCTCGTCTACCGGTTCGTGATAGCCCTCGTTCGCCATCTTCGGGTCTCCTTATTTGCGATAAGTGAGGATGCGGTCAAAAGATCATGGGCACGAAATTCTGATCCTCGATCGGCGTGCGGATGTAGATCTTGCTGGTGTCCCGGGGAGGCAGCTTGAGCGGGTCCGGCATCACATCTTCGTACGGGATCTTGCTGAGGATGTGATGCATGCAGTTGAGCCGCGCCCGCTTCTTGTCGTCCGCAGGCACGATCCACCAGGGCGACTGTTTGGTGTCCGAGAACTTGAGCATATCGTCCTTGGCCCGGGAATATTCCCGATACAGCCGCCTCGATTCCAGATCCATGGGGCTCAGCTTCCAGCGTTTCATCGGGTCGTGGATCCGGGCCTGGAAGCGCCGCTCCTGTTCCTCATCGCTGACCGAGAACCAGTACTTGAGCAGGATGATGTCGGAGCGGATCAGCATACGCTCGAACTCCGGCACCTCACGGGCGAACTCCAGGTATTCCTCGCGGGTGCAGAATCCCATCACCCGCTCGACGCCGGCCCGGTTGTACCAGCTCCGATCGAACAGCACCATCTCGCCCCCGGCCGGCAGCTGGGCCACGTAGCGCTGGAAATACCACTGGGTCTTCTCGCGCTCGGTCGGCGTCGGCAGCGCCGCGATCCGCACGACCCGCGGATTCATGCAATCCATGATGCGCTTGATGGTCCCGCCCTTGCCGGCTGCGTCGCGGCCCTCGAAAAGCACGACCACTTTGAGCTTCTCGTACTTGATCCACTCCTGCAGCTTGACCAGCTCTTCCTGGAGCAGACGCAGATGCTGATTGTAGATTCGCCCCCTGAGCCTGCCGCGCTTCGTATACCAGCTCTTACGGTCTTCTGGCACTTCGAATTTCGGACACTCTCCGACCACACCGGCGCCCGGTTTATCCAGTTTCAATTTCTTGTCGCTCATGCCGGGAACTCTTATCCTTCGCCCAGGATCACTATAGCGTCCTGTGACTCACCCCGCGAGGTTCACCCATCAGCGGAACAGGTCCCTGAACCGGGACATACGGAAGGGCGCGACATAATCCGGCTGACCGAGCACCGTGGCACTCCTGAGACGACTCACCCTGCCCGCCATCATCGCGATCCTCGCCTGGGGATTCTGGATGAACGACGACTTCCTGCGGCTGTCCGCGGGCGTCGCTCTGTTCATGTTCGGCATGCTGTCGCTGGAGCAGGGTTTCCAGGCTTTTACCGGGGGCGTGCTGGAACGCGTCCTCGAGTCCAGCACCAGGACCCGGGCGCGCAGCATGGGGTTCGGTCTGGTAGCCACCGCGGTGATGCAGTCCAGCTCGCTGGTCTCGCTGATCACGATCACTTTCCTGTCCGCCGGGCTGATCGGCCTGGCCGCCGGTATCGGCATCATCTTCGGCTCCAACATCGGCACCACCACCGGCGCCTGGCTGATGGCTTACTACGGCGTGAAGGTGGATCTCGCCGCCTACGCCATGCCCATGGTCGTGTTCGGCATCCTTCTGATCTATCAGAGAGGCGCGAAGTTCAAGGGCGGCGGCAACGTCCTGCTCGGCATCGCCTTCCTGTTCATCGGCATACAGTTCATCAAGGAAGGCTTCGAGGCCGTCAGCCAGGGCATGGATCTGACCCGATTCTCCATCGACGGAATCCTGGGGGTCGTTTCCTTCGTCGCCATCGGCACGGTGGCGACCGTGGTCATGCAGTCCAGCCACGCGGTACTGATGCTGACCATCGCCGCTCTCGCCA
>CBDTYJ010000110.1:0-8330 GCA_965364575.1 uncultured Gammaproteobacteria bacterium | reverse complement strand
CCACGACCGGCGTCGCGTAGCGGCCCGCCATCATGCCGAAATTCGAGAGGGTGAACGTAAAGTCCTTCATCTCCTCGGGGGCCACCGTCCGCTCGCGGGTCTTCTTCTTGATGGCGTTGAGGTCATCCCGCAACTCCTGCCCGGATTTGCGCTCGACTCCCCGCACCACTGGCACGATCAGTCCGTCCGCCGTATCGACCGCGATGGCGACGTCGACGCGGCCCTCGAGCTGGCGGGTCAGGTTGCGGCCGTCGTAGAAACCATTGAGTGCCGGCTCGGCCCGGCAACCGGCGACGATGGCGCGCAGCAACCGACTGGTGATGTCCTGGCCCGGCGACCACCGGTGGATGTCCGCATCGTCGAATATGGTGCAGGCACAGACCTCATCCCGGGACAGGCTCATGCTCTGTGCCATCGCCCGGCGTGGCCCACGCAGACGCTCCGCTTCACCCGGCGGCAATTGCACCGGCGCGCGCTTGCCGGCAGCGGGCCGCGGCCGGAAGTTCTCAACGTCTTCGCGGGTCACCCGGTCGCCGCGCCCGGTCGGGTTCACCTCGCTGAGGTCCACCCCGAGCTTCCTCGCCAGGGCACGGACGGCCGGGGCTGCTTTGACCTTGCCGCGGGCACGATTACGTTTACTACCGGCGACCGCCGTCTCCACCAGTTCTTCATCGCTCACCGGCATGCTGCCCACCACGGTGCCGGAATCGCCGCCGGCCGGGCTCTCCTCCAGGTCCTTGGCCTGAGCGCCCCCGGCCGAAGGTTTCCCGGCCCCGGAGCCCGTGTCTATGTCGATCAGGGGCTTGCCGGTCTCGACGATGTCGCCTTCCGCCGCATGCAGCCGGGCCACGCGTCCGGAGAACGGTGCCGGGACTTCGACCACCGCCTTCGCCGTTTCTACCGAAAGCATCGGCTGGTCCAGCGCAATCTCGTCCCCCTGCTTGACGTGCCAGGTGACGATCTCGGCCTCGGGCAGGCCCTCTCCAAGGTCGGGCAGGTTGAATGTTTTCATAGTGCGAATCTCACAGGCAGCCGATCGCCGGCTCGCCTCAGTCCTCCAGGGTGGCCCTGGCGGCGTCGACGATGCGCTGGACGCTGGGAAGATATTGGTATTCCATCCGGAACAGGGGCATGACCGTATCGTAGCCGGTCACCCGCTGGATCGGTGCCTCCAGGTCATACAGGCCCTTCTCGGCCACGCTGGCGGCGATCTCGGCGCCGACGCCGCAATTGCGCGCAGCCTCATGAACGATGACCAGCCGGCCGGTCTTGGCCACCGATTCCAGGATGGTATCCATATCCAGCGGGCTGATGGTGGCCGCGTCGATCACTTCGCAGCTCACGCCGTCCTCCGCCAGCACCGTCGCGGCTTTCAGGGTCTCGAACGTCATCGCGCCCCAGGTCACCAGCGTCACGTCGTCGCCCTCGCGCAGCGTGTAGCAGACGTCCAGCGGCAGCGCCCTGCCGTCGTCGGCCACCTCCTGTTTCTGCAGGCGGTAGATCCGCTTAGGCTCGAGGAATACGACCGGGTCCGGATCGCGGATCGATGCCAGGAGCAGGCCATAGGCACGCTGGGGCGAGGAGGGGATGACCACGCGGATGCCCGGCATGTGGGCGAACAGGGCCTCGGTACTCTCCGAATGATGTTCCGGTGCGTGGATGCCGCCGCCGAACGGCGCGCGCAGCACCATGGGGCAGTGAAGTCGCCCGCGCGTGCGATGGCGCATGCGGCCCGCATGATTGATCATCTGATCCACGGCCGGGTAGATGAAACCCATAAACTGCATCTCGCAGACCGGCTTCATCCCCTGGGCGGCCATGCCTATGGATGCGCCGGCGATCATCGCCTCCGCCAGTGGCGTGTCCATCACGCGTTCCGGCCCGAAGCGCTGCTGGAGTCCGGCCGTGGCCCGGAACACGCCGCCGTTGACGCCCACATCCTCGCCCAGCACGATGACCGATTCGTCCTGTTCCATCTCGTGGGCCAGGGCCATGGTCACGGCTTCGATCAGGGTCACCTTGGCCATCAGTGGCCACTCCCTGCCGCGCCGTACCGGACGGCCGTTTCCCGCTGCTCCTCCATCGCCTCGGGCAGCTCTGCATACATGTAGTCGAACATGGCGCCGGTCTCCTGTACCGGGGTCTCCACATACTCCTTGACCGCTGCTTCGACCTTTTCGGCGCATTCCGCCAGCAGCGCCTGCTCCTTGTCCTCATCCCAGGCGCCGATGCCGACCAGATACTTCCGCAGCCTGATCAGCGGTTCGTTGGCCCGTGCCGCTTCCACTTCGGCCGGGTCCCGGTAACGGCTGGCGTCGTCAGCGGTCGTGTGATCGCTCAGGCGATAGGTCACCGCCTCGACCAGGGTCGGACCGTCTCCGGACCGCGCCCGCGCCAGGGCGGTCTCCATGGCGTCACGCACGGCGATCACGTCGTTGCCGTCCACCTGAACGCCGGGCATGCCGGCAGCCACCGCTTTCTGTGCCAGGGTCTCGGCAGCAGTCTGTATCGACAGCGGCACCGATATCGCCCACTTGTTGTTGACTACGACGAAGACCGCTGGCAGCTTGCGCACCGAGGCCAGATTGAGCGCCTCGTAGAAATTGCCTTCCGAGGTGCCGCCGTCGCCGATCACCGAGACCGCACAGCGCGCCTCTCCGCGCAGCTTGAATGCAAGCGCGGCGCCGGTGGCATGCAGGCACTGGGTGGCGATAGGGACGCACCAGGCGAAATCGTGGGCGGGACCGGAGAAATCGTTGCCGCGTTCGTCCCCGCCCCAGTACAGCAGGACCTCGGACATCTTGACGCCGCGCCAGAACTGGGCGCCGTATTCCCGGTACATGGGCGCGAAGCAATCTTCCTCGCGCATGGCCGCGCCGACGCCCACGTGAGCCGCCTCGTGACCCAGAGAGGACGCGTACGTGCCCAGTTTGCCGGTGCGCTGCAGATTGATGGCCTTGGTGTCGAACACCCGGGTCTGGGTCATGAGTCGATACATGCGCAGAAGCTGCTCAGGATCTCGGGCGAACTCCGGCAGTTCAGCCACCGGCTTCCCGTCAGGATCCAGGAATTGGCTGTAACCGATCTTGAATTCGGCGATCGTTTTCAAGCGGATTTCCTCCAAGGCCCGCACCGCGATCGGAGGATGTTATCCCCCCGGACGCGTCCGGATGTGGGAACGGGCATGCCGGTTGGCGGACAGCTCGCCCCGGGCGCCCGGAAAGGCCGCGCATTATAACCGAAGTTTTCTGCGATAATTCTTGACGCGACGCACCATCAACCGGCCATCGATGGCGCACCGTCCAGGGTAATCAGGGCGCGCACAGGGGGCCGAAGATCAGGCGGGTATTGCCATGACACAGCGTGAACTCGAAGACGGAATCTATCGCGATCTCAGCGGACGGCTGACCTACGCCGGCTATCTCCAACTGGACCGCCTGCTGGGTGCCCAGCGTCCGCTCAGCGAGCCGGAGCACCATGACGAGATGCTGTTCATCATCCAGCATCAGACTTCGGAGCTGTGGTTCAAGCTGATCATCCACGAACTCGAGGCGGTCGTCTGCCATCTGCAGGCGGACGAACTCGGGCCCTGCTTCAAGATCCTCGCCCGCGTCAAACAGATCCAGCAACAATTGTTCAGTCAGTGGTCGGTGCTGGAGACACTCACGCCCAGCGAGTACGCGCAATTCCGCGGCGTGCTAGGGCATGCCTCCGGCTTCCAGTCGGCCCAGTTCCGCCAGGTCGAGTTCATGCTCGGCAACAAGGACGCGGCCCATCTTCAGGTGTTCGATTACGATGCCGATACCCACGGACGGCTAAAACAGGCACTCGAATCGCCGAGCATTTACGATGAGTTCCTGCGCTTCCTCGCGCGCCGCGGTTATCCGATACCGGAGGAGCGGGTCGAGCGGGAATGGTCAACGTCCTACGAAGCCCATCCCGGCGTCGTTGCCGCATTCAAGACCGTCTATGAGGATACGGACGCGCACTGGCCGATCTACGATATGTGCGAGAAGCTCGTGGACGTGGAGGAGAATTTCCAGCTCTGGCGTTTCCGTCACCTCAAGACGGTCGAGCGGATCATCGGCTTCAAGCGCGGCACCGGCGGCTCGTCAGGCGTCGAGTTCCTGCGCCAGGCGATCGACATCCGGCTGTTCCCCGAGCTGATCGAGGTGCGCACCTACGTCGGCGTGTGATCCGCCGGATCACCCGATCTCGGGTCGGCCCAGACGCCGGGCCTGCTCGTCCAGGCGGGCCAGCATGGTCGCGAGTTGCGCCTGTTCCTCCTCGTCCAGGGCCGACAACAGTTCCGCCTCGTAGCGCAGCAGGATGGGGGCGATCCGTTTGTGGATCCGGCGGCCGGCAGGGGAAAGGCTCAGGATCGAGCGCCGCCGGTCGGCGTCGGCGAAGCTGCGCCGGATACGGCCGGAATCCAGCAGCCGCGAGACCGCCCGGCTGACCGCGACCTTGTCCATGGCAGTCCGCTCCGCCACCTCTGCCGCGGAGATACGCGGAAAGCGTCCGAGCACGGCCATCACGCGCCATTCCGGGATCGTCAGCCCATAACGATCCGAGTAGGCCTCCGCGATCGCAGCGCTGACGGTGTTGGACAACACCGATAGCCGGTAGGGGAGGAAATGCTCCAGCTCTAGGGTCGGATTTTCCATGGTGCGTCGCAGCTTGTTGTCAGGTGCGGTAAGACTCTATAATAGTTTCATATGAAACTAATTCAACCCGGCAGGGGCGCCACCGTCTCTGCCGGCTTCTGTGGAGATCCCCATGGCACAGCAGCATTCCAATCCCCTCGGAATTAACGGCTTCGAATTCGTGGAGTTCGCGGCACCGGAGGCCGCCGTACTGCATGAGCTGTTCAGGAATATGGGATTCGTCGCCGTCGCCCGCCACAAGAGCCGGGACGTCACCCTCTACCGCCAGGGCGGAATCAATTTCCTGGTCAACGAAGAGCCGGACAGCTTCGCCGCCGAATTCGCCCGCGCCCACGGGCCGTCGGCCTGCGGTTTCGGCATCCGCGTCGCCGACGGCGACGCGGCCCGTGCCCACGCCCTCGCCAATGGCGCCGAGGAGATCCCCGGCAAGGCCGACACCCTGGCCCTGGCTGCGCCGGTTATCTCGGGCATCGGCGGTAGCGCGCTGTACCTCGTCACCGACGCTCAGCATGAACAGCTGTATGACGAGGAGTACGAATTCTTCGATGGGGATCCGCAGCCGCGTGGATTCGGCCTGACCTTTATCGATCATCTCACCCACAACGTCTATCAGGGCAATATGGACCGCTGGGCCGGTTTCTATGAGCGGATTTTCAACTTCCGCGAGATCCGTTATTTCGACATCAAGGGCGCCAAGACCGGCCTCGTTTCCCGGGCCATGACGGCGCCGGACGGCATGGTCCGGATACCGATCAATGAGGCTACCGACGACAAGTCGCAGATCGCGGAGTATCTGGATGAATACAAGGGAGAAGGCATCCAGCACATCGCTCTGTTCACCGATGACATCTACGCTTCGGTCGAGGCGCTGAAAGCGCACAAGGTCGAGTTCCTGGATGTGCCGGATACCTATTACGAGATGGTCGACGAGCGGCTGCCGAATCACGGCGAAGACGTGGCGCGGATGGCCGCCAACCGCATCCTCATCGATGGCGATCCGCAGACTCGCAGCCGCCTGCTGCTCCAGATCTTCACCCAGACCTGCGTCGGACCCATCTTCTTCGAGATCATTCAACGCAAGGGCAATGAGGGTTTCGGAGAGGGCAATTTCCAGGCCTTGTTCGAATCCATCGAGCGCGATCAGCTCCGGCGGGGCGTGATCTGAGACGGCGGATAATCAGCGGAGCTGGCAGCATGAAACAGTGGATCAATTTGCCTCGCATCGAGGGGACCGCGTCGCGGCAGGCCCATGCAGATCTGCCGCCCGGCACCTACGAGCGTGAACTGGGCCGGGAGGGCTTTTTCGGTCCGGCGACCCATATGTACCACCGCCACCCGCCCACTGCCTGGAGCGACTTCGAGGGCCCCTTGCGCCCGCGAGCGTTCGACACCAGCAAGCTGGACGAGTCCGGGAGCTCGCCCTGGGACGCGGTCCCGCTTTTGCACAATGCTGCGGTCAGGATCCGTCATCTGACGCTGGCGGCGAGCATGAGCGAGCTGGCGCGCAACGCGGATGGCGATGAACTGCTGTTCATCCATCAGGGCAGCGGAGAGTTGTTCTGCGACTACGGCCATCTGTCCTTCCGCGACGGCGACTACATCGTGCTGCCCCGGGGCACCATGTGGCGGCTGGAACTGGAGGCGCCGGTGACCGCGCTATTGATCGAGGCCAGCAACGAGAGCTACCGGCTGCCTGACAAGGGCATGCTGGGACCCCACGCGATCTTCGACCAGGCGGTGCTCGATACGCCGGCGATCGACGATCCGTTCCTTGACCAGCAAGGCGATGATCCCTGGCGGGTCGTGGTCAAGTGCCGGGGGAAATTGTCGGTCATCACCTATCCCTTCAATCCGCTGGATGCGGTGGGCTGGAAAGGCGATCTTGCGCCGGTGCGGATCAACTGGCGGGATATCCGGCCGCTGATGAGTCATCGCTATCATCTTCCGCCCTCGGTCCATACGACGTTCCTGGCCGGTCGTTTCGTCGTCTGCACGTTCGTGCCGCGTCCTTTCGAAACTGACCCGGCGGCACTGAAGGTGCCGTTCTTCCATAACAACGACGATTTCGACGAAGTAATCTTCTATCACGCTGGCGAATTCTTCTCCCGAGACAATATCCATCCGGGCATGATTACCCTGCATCCCTCTGGCTTCACCCATGGGCCCCACCCGAAAGCTCTGGCCAACATGCTGGAGCAGAAGACGCCCGCTACCGAGGAGGTGGCGGTGATGATCGACACCCGGGACCCGCTGGACGTGGATGATCGGGCCAGAAGCACGGAATGGGCCGGCTACGTGGATTCCTGGAAGGGCTGAGGCAGATCCCGCCGCCACCGTAAGCAAAAGGAAACATTCAAAATGAAACTCGCTTCGCTGAAAGAAGGCGGCCGCGACGGCAGTCTGATCATCACCAGCCGGGACCTCCGGCGGGCGGTCCGGGCGACGGATATCACGCCCACAATGCAGGCCGCGCTCGAGCGCTGGGACGAGGTCGCGCCCGCCCTCGCGCAGCGCTCCGAGGCCCTCGAAGAGGGTTCCGTCGAAGGCGCTTTCGAACTCGATGTGGCCGAGCTCGCGTCGCCGCTGCCCAGGGCGCATCAGTTTCTCGACGGCAGCGCCTATCTGGCCCACGTGGAGCGAGTGCGCCGGGCAAGAGGTGCCGAGATGCCGCCGAGCTTCCTGACCGACCCGCTGATGTATCAGGCCGTCTCGGACGGCTTCCTGCCACCTGCCGGCACCATCCAGGCGGTCAGCGAGGACCACGGGATCGATTTCGAGGCGGAAGTCTGCGTCATCACCGGCGACGTCCCCATGGCAGTGAGCGCGGAAGGCGCCGCCGAATCGGTGCGGCTTATATGTCTGATCAATGATGTTTCGCTGCGCAACCTGATCCCCGCGGAGCTGGCCAAGGGTTTCGGCTTCCTGCAGAGCAAGCCACGCTCGGCGCTGTCACCGGTAGCGGTGACCCCGGATGAACTCGGTGAGGCCTGGCGGGACAGCAAGGTGCATCGCCCCCTGATCACCCACTACAACGGAGAGCTTTTCGGTGAGCCGGAATGCGGCGTGGACATGCAGTTCAACTTCGCCGAGTTGATCGCCCACGCGGCGCGCACCCGGCCGCTGGGCGCCGGTACCATCGTCGGGTCCGGCACCATCGCCAATCAGGACGAATCCCGGGGCGCATCCTGCCTGGCCGAGCGCCGGATGCTCGAGATCATCCGTGACGGGAAACCGAGCACGCCGTTCATGGCCTTTGGCGATACCGTCCGCATCGAGATGTTCGATGCCCAGGGCGACAGCATCTTCGGCGCGGTGGAGCATCGCGTGGCCCGCTACGAGGCGCCATGACCGACGTCGTTCTTTACAGCTACTGGCGCAGTTCCGCGGCCTACCGGGTGCGCGCGGCGCTCAATCTCAAGCAGATCGACTACCGGGTCGAGCCGGTCCATCTGGTGCGGGGAGGCGGAGAACACCGCCAGCCCGAGTACCTGGCGCTCAACCCCCAGGGGCTGGTACCCCTGCTGCAGGATGGAGACCGGAGGATCAGCCAGTCGCTGGCAATTATCGAATACCTGGAAGAGACCCGCCCGGAACCGGCGCTGCTGCCGGCCGACGCCGGCGGTCGCGCCCGCGTCCGCAGCCTCGCCCAGATCATCGCCTGCG
>CBDTYJ010000109.1:0-8350 GCA_965364575.1 uncultured Gammaproteobacteria bacterium | reverse complement strand
ACGCCCAACCAGACGGCGCGCCGCCGTGAGCTGGTCACGACCGGCGCGAACATGTCTTCGTCCTCGGCCAGTCCGGCCATGCTCAAGATCGAATGCTCGGCTTCTTCCCGGATCACGTCGACCACGTCGTCGATCGTGATGCGCCCGAGCAGGCGGCCATCCGAGCCGATCACCGGCGCCGTGACCAGATCCCGGACCTCGAACAGGTTGGCCACCTCGTGGGCACCGATGCTCGCTGGGATGCCCTCGACGTTGCTGTCCATCAGCTCCGCCACGGTCTTGTTCGGCGGTGCCGTCAGCAGGCTGCTCAGATACAGATACCCCACGTAGCGGTCGAAGCGGTTGACCACGTAAAGGGCATCGGTACCGGCCGGCAGTTCGCCGCGCATCCGCAGATATCTCAGCACCACCTCCAGCGTCACATCCGGACGGACGGTAACCACGTCCGGATCCATCAGACCGCCGGCAGTATCTTCATCGTAGGCCATGACCGAGCGCAGCCGTTCCCGGTCCTGCTGGTCCATGGACTGGATCACCTGGCGCGTGACCGCTTCCGGCAGATCGGGCACCAGATCCGCGAGGTCGTCGAGATCCATGCCGTCGGTGGCCGCGACCAGCTCGTCGATATCCATCCCGCCGACCAGCTTGGCGCGGACTTCTTCATTGAGCTCGACCAGCACGTCGCCGTCGCTGTCGGTGTCCACCAGTTCCCAGACCATCTCCCGCTCCGCCGGCGGCAGGGACTCGAGCAGGTCTGCGATCTCAGCCGGACGCAGGGAATTCACCATCCGCCGCACGCGCTGCAGCGTGCCGCTCTCTAGCGCGTCATGCAGCAGTTTCAGCCGCGGCGCGCGCTGGTCTGGCGCCTCGATGCTCATGGCGATGGTCTCCGGCAGGGGCGGGTTGTCAGCAGAGCCGGGGAGTGTAAAGCGGGCGGGAGCGGGGCGTCTAATGAGGCGTGGCTTGTTTCCGAATCAGCCCGGCAGTTCCGAATGCCGCAGCAGCACGCGGAATCCCTGATCGCGGAAAAGGGCCGCCAACCGCTCGGTGACGAATACCGATCGATGTTGCCCGCCTGTGCAGCCGATCGCGACGGTGAGATAGCTGCGGTTGGATCGTTGAATCTCGGGTATCCAGTGTTGCAGGAAGGCGGATACGTCATCGATGAAACGCCCCACCGGCGGGTGATCCTGGAGGTATTCGACCACCGGCTGGTCCCGACCGGTCAGCCCGCGCAGGCCGCTGACCCAGTATGGATTGGGCAAAGAGCGGGCATCGAATACGAAATCCGCGTCTCCGGGTATGCCGTGCTTGTAACCGAAGGACTGGAACAGCAGCGACATGGAGCCGTCGCTCGAACTGGCCAGGCGCTCGCGCACGGACACCCGCAGCTCATGGACGCTCATGCGGCTGGTATCGATGACCACATCAGCCAGGTCACAGATCGGCGCCAGCAGCAGGCGCTCGAAAGCGATGGCCTCCTTCAGACCGCGGCCGTCAGAACTCAGCGGGTGTTTGCGCCGTGTCTCGCTGTATCGCTTGAGCAGGATCTCGGTGTCCGCCTGCAGGAACAGCACCTCGCAACCGTCGCCCTGCTTGCGCAATTGGTCCACCAGCCGCGCGGTCTCTTCCACGTCCTCCGGCGCCGGCCGCGTGTCCAGGCCGATGGCGATCTGATCGAATTTGGGATCGCCCATTTCGCCCAGTTCAGTGATCAGCGTGGGCAACAGACGCGCGGGGAGATTATCGAGGGTGTAATAATCCAGGTCTTCGAGCATGTGCAGGGCCACGCTCTTCCCGGACCCCGATAATCCGCTGATGATCAGCAGACGCACGGATTCAGCTCGAAGCGAGGCATGATCCTGCCGACCGGCGGGCCGTCGCTCAGGCGCTGGCCGATCGGGCCGCAGATTCGCTGGGCGGCCGGGTCAGCATCTCGTACAGGCTCCGGCTGCTGGTCGCGCTGCGAAGCATGTCCAGGAAACCCGGCTCGCGGAAGAGTTGCGCCGCCTCCTGCAGCTGATGGCTACATTCCGCCCCCTCGCCTTTCGGCAACAACAGGCCGCACAGGAGATCCACCGGCGCACCGTCCGCGGTGTCGTAGTCCACGGCTTCGGTCAGCTTGACGAACCCGGCGTAGGTCCGGTCGATGCCTTCGATACAGCCATGGGGAATCGCGATGCCTCCCTCCAGCGCCGTCGAACCTACTTTCTCTCGCTGGATCAGGCTGTCGAATACAGTGCCCTGTGAAAGCTCGGGCACGGCTGTCGCCAGCAACTCGCTGAGGATGTCCAGCGAGTGTTTCTTGCTGCGGGCCTCGACGTTGCACAGCACCCGGCTCGGCTCGATGAGCGACCCAATATCGGTGCCGCCATGAGGTGAGACGTCCATCGCTTCCTCTGCCTAGGCCAGCCGTTGCCTGTGGGCGTCCCTGGCGTGGTGGTCGTTCTGCTTTTCCTTGTGCTTCTTCACCCGGCGGTCCAGACGATCGACCAGGCCGTCGATGGCGGCATACATGTCCTCGGCGACCGCTTCCGCGAAAATAGTGCCGCCGCTGACATACAGGGTCCCTTCCGCTTTGTGTCGCAGCTTCTCGACCTCGAGGATGCATCGCGCCTCGGTCAGCTGATCGCAGTGGCGGATGACCCGTTCCATCTTGCCGTTGACGTAATCGCGCAGGGCCGGGGTAACTTCGACGTGACGGCCGGTGATGATCAGTTGCATGGCGCCTCCTGTTCCGGATGGATGGAGATTGCGGTGGCCGCAGAGAGCTGCGTTCGACCTCTCCTGGAATGGACCGCGATCGGATCCGGATATTCGATGCGGTGTAAATGCGGCTGATATTTGATTGTTTTCTCCGCCGGGCGGCCCGCTGACCGTCCCTGTTTCAATTCTAGAGCTATCTCGGGTCCCTGCCTAGCGCCGCCGCTCCGACTAGAACGCGGCCAGCCTCCGGCGATCGCTGGAGGAGGGTATTCCCAGGGATTCCCGATACTTGGCGACTGTGCGCCGGGCCACCTTGATGCCCTCGCGCTCGAGGAGATTCGCGATTTTGCTGTCGCTGAGCGGTTTTTCGGGCGGCTCGTCGCCCACCAGCTTGCGGATCCGCGCGCGGATGGCGGTCGAAGAGATCTCGCCACCGTCCGTGCTCGACACGTGGCTGGAGAAGAAAAAACGGAATTCGAACACGCCGCGGGGCGTATGCATGTACTTCCCGGTGGTGGCTCGCGAGATCGTCGATTCGTGCATCTCGATCGCCTCGGCGATGTCCTTGAGGATCATGGGCTTCATGGATTCCTCGCCCTGCTCGAGGAACTCCTCCTGCCGTTCCACTATCGTCCGGGCGACGCGCAGCAGCGTGTCGTTCCGTATCTCGAGACTCTTGACCAGCCAGCGAGCCTCTTGCAGCTGGGTCCGCAGGGCTTCGTATTCGCTTTCCCTGCTGATCAGCCTCGCATAAGCCTGATTCACCCGCAGCCGCGGGGCGATGCTCGGATTGGCTTCCACCACCCAGCGGCCCTCCTGCCGGCGCACGAATACGTCCGGCACGATGTACTCGGGGGTGCCGCTGGGCACCGCGCCGCCGGGCTTGGGGTTGAGGGAACGCAACAGGCACAGGGCTTCATCGATGAGTTCCTGGTCGGCGCCCAGCCGCCGCCGCAGCTGCGCCAGCTGCTGCTGAGCCACCAGCTCCAGGTGTTCGGCAGCGATCGCGCGGGCCAGTACCAGACCCGGCGTGTCATCGGCGAACTGCTCCAGCTGACAGCCGAGGCATTCGCTCAGGTCCCTTGCGCCGACACCCACCGGGTCGAAGCGCTGGATGCGGGCCAGTACCTGCTCGACCTCCGCTTCGTCGGCGTCGAACTCCGCGTGCAGGAGGTCCTGGATCTCCACCAGGCTGGCGCTCAGATATCCATCCTCGTTGATGGCGTCGATCAGCGCTTCTCCGATGCTGCGTTCGCGATCGGTGAAGTGGTCCATCTGTAGCTGCCAGAGGAGATGATCCTGCAGATTGTCGCGGCTGCGGTCCGGATAATCGAAGTTATTCCGAAGATCGTCGGGCAAGGTCGAGCCGCTGGATTGTCCGAGGGTCGAAATCTCGGCGTACTCCACCTCCATCTCTTCAGCGGTGGCGGCGGGCGCATCGTCTTCCGCGGCGAGCGGCTCGGCAGCCTCGGATTCCTCCGCCTCGTCCTGCTCGAGCATGACATTGCTCTCCAGGGCGGCCTGGATTTCGGCCTGGAGATCAAGCACCGGAAGCTGCAGCAGGCGGATAGCCTGCTGCAGCTGTGGCGTCATGGTGAGCTGCTGGCCAAGACGGAGTTGCAGGCTGGGTTTGAGCATGAGCGGGTTTCGGGTTGACGCGGATCGGCGCCGCGCCGGGGCGGTCGACGCCTAGAGCCGGAAATCTTCTCCGAGATATACCTCTCTGACCTGTTTGTTCTGCAGGATCTCATCGGCATCGCCGGCGGCGATAACCTCTCCGCCGCTGAGGATATACGCGTGGCCGCAAATGCCAAGGGTCTCCCTCACATTATGGTCCGTGATCAGTACACCGATACCACGGTCCCGCAGATGGGCGATGATGCGCTGGATATCCAGTACCGATATGGGATCCACGCCCGCGAAGGGCTCGTCGAGGAGGATAAATGCCGGATCGGCGGCCAGTGCCCGGGCGATCTCCACCCGACGTCGTTCGCCGCCCGACAGGCTCAGGCCCTGGCCGCTCCGGATATGCGAGATATGCAGTTCTTCCAGCAGTTCTTCCAGCAATCGCTCCCGGTCCGCCCGCTTGATGTCCCGGCGCGTCTCAAGCACGGCAAGAATGTTCTGTTCCACGGTCAGGTGACGGAAAACCGACGCCTCCTGAGGGAGATAACCCAGCCCCAGCCGGGCACGCCGATGCATCGGCAGATTGGTGATGTCCTTGCCGTCGAGGAGGATGCGGCCGCCGTCGCAGCCGATCAGGCCGACAATCATGTAGAAAGCGGTCGTCTTCCCGGCGCCATTGGGGCCCAGGAGCCCGACGACCTCGCCGCCCGAGATTTCCAGCGAGAGTCCGTCCACCACTTTGCGTGAGCGGAAGCTCTTGCTGATTTTTTCCGCGATCAGGGTCGTCACCTGGTCAATTCCTCGTTCAGCGAGCCGCCGGCTTCCTCGGCCGCTTCCGGACCGTCCGCATCGGACGGCGGGGTAATCGTTATCCGCACCCGATCCTCGTCCCCCTCGCCCGAGCCGGCCATGACCCGGCCGTCAGCTACGCGGTAGATCAGTCGGCTGCCGGAGACCTCGTTGGTGCCGTCGAGAAGCCTCGCATCCCCCGAGAGCACCAGCTCCTGCTGTTGGTGATCGTACTCTATGGTACGGGCATCGCCACTGACGGCGCGGAAATCTTCCGTCCGCTCGCGCTTGAACGTTGCCGGATCACCCCGGGCGACGGTATTCCTGAGCTGATGATCCCGGAAGCGCAACTGGGCGCTGGCGGCAAGGATGCTGGCTCCCTCGCCGGCGATCACCACCCCGCCGCTGAAGTCCCATGTACTGTCGGCAAAATCCAGTTCCGTGGCCTCCGCCGTATCTGCCGAGATGGAAAACTGGCCCTGGCTGATCCGTATGCCCCGGAAAACCAACAAACCGGCTTCAGCATCGAACTGTGACGAAGCGGCTTCCAGGGCGATCGGTTCTCTGGAGTCGGGGAAGATTGCATCTGCCGCGGCCCACGGCAGCAGCGCCAGCAGGAGCAGCCACGGCCGGACATTACGGTGCGAAATAGCCATTGACCCGCGATTCTAGCGCCACGGTCCCCGCCATCAAATCGACCGACATCCCGGTGCCTTCGATCTGGCCTCCGCCACGATGGAGAACGACGCGCTCGCTGGTGGAAGCCCGATGGGCGATTGCGTCGAGCTTCAGGGTGCCGGTCTCCAGCACGGTCGGTGGTGCGCGTTCGCCAGACCAGGCGACCGACACATTCCCGCTCAGCCGGATGTCGCGCCAGTCCAGGGCAACGTCGCCGCGATCGGAGTGTACGGTCCAGCGGCCGGGCCCCGTGCTCTCGTACTCCAGATAGACCTCCCGGATACCGAGAGTGGTCGCATCCAGCGGCTGTGTCATCTCGGCGGCGACCAGGCGGTAAAGGGGCCGCCCATCCGGCCCGGGCGAGACGACGGTGGCGTCACGCAGATAGACACCCTGGATCTCCACGCTGAGGGAGGGATTGATTTCCTCGCGGTCCTGGAGGGAGAGTTGCCAGCGCCACGCGCCGAACGCCGCCATGCCCGCCAGCATCAGACCGGCGAAGGTGCGTCCGGTCACGGCCCGGCGGACCTGGCCTGGACGACAAATTCGCAGAACTCGCGGACGGCGCCACGCCCGCCGCCGGACCGGGCCTGCCAGTGGCACAATTCGGCGACGTCGGCGACGGCGTCGGCCGGACAGGCGGCCAGACCGACCTCTCGCATGACCGCCAGGTCGGGCAGATCGTCGCCCATGAAGGCGGTCTGCCGGGCGGAGCATCCGAGTTCCGCCAGCAGACGCCCGAACAGGGGCAGCTTGTCATGATCGCCCTGGAAAACATGGCGGACGCCCAGTTCCGCCATGCGCAGGCTGACCGCGTCGGAAGCGCGTCCGGAGATGATGGCGACCTCCACCCCGCTCGCCTGCAGCCGCTTGATTCCGAGACCGTCGCGGACGTGGAAGACCTTGATCTCCTCGCCGGCCGGCGAGTAGTGCAGGCGTCCGTCCGTGAACACGCCATCCACATCGAATACGGCCAGGCGCAACTCCCTTGCGCGGCTGGCAGGGTCCATCAAAGCACGCCCGCATGCAGCAGGTCGTGGATGTTGAAAGCGCCGATCAGACGTCTCTGGTTCTCCGTGACGAGGAGGGCAGTGATGGAATGGTTTTCCATCATGCGCACGGCTTCTTCGGCGATCACGTCCGGGCCGATAGTCTTGCAATCGGTGGTCATCACCGACCCCATGGCCGTGGTCTGCAGGTCGCAGCCGATGTCGAGGGCGCGCCGCAGGTCGCCGTCGGTAAAGATGCCGATGACCGTATCGTCCTCGTCGACGATGGCGGTCATGCCGAGGCCGGTCCGCGTCATCTCGAACAGCCCTTCGACGACCGGCGTCTCGGCTTTCACTTTCGGCACCCGGTCGTCGGTGCGCATGAAATCGGAGACCTTCAGCAGCAGTCGCCGGCCCAGGGTACCGCCCGGGTGAGATCGGGCGAAATCTTCCTTGGTAAAGCCGCGGCACTCCAGCAGCGCCACGGCCAGCGCATCGCCCATCGCCAGGGTGGCCGTCGTACTTGCGGTGGGCGCAAGATTCAGCGGGCAGGCCTCTTTGTCCACCGCTATGTGCAGATTGCAATCCGCGGCCTGGGCCAGGACCGAGTCCTGGCGTCCGGTCATGGTGATCAACGGCACGCTCAGGCGCTTGATCAAGGGCAGGATCAGGACGATCTCGTTGGTGCCGCCCGAGTTGGAGACGGCCAGCACCACGTCTTCACCCGTGATCATGCCCAGGTCCCCGTGGCTCGCCTCTCCGGGATGGACGAAGAAGGCCGGGCTGCCGGTGCTGGCCAGGGTCGCGGCGATCTTGCTCGCGATGTGGCCGGACTTTCCCATGCCCGTGACCACGATGCGACCGCGGCAGTTCAGGCAAATATCGCACGCCTTGAGGAAATCGCCGGCCAGATTGTCGATCAGGCCCGATACCGCCGCGGCTTCTATCTGCAGGACTTCCCTGGCCAGATCCAGCACGCGGTCGTCATCCAGATCGCGCGGCCGCGCCGCACGACGGAGAGGTTCAGAAGAAGCCAAGTATGTGACCCTCGTAGCCTATGAAAACCAGCAGCAGCCCTGACCCGTGCCACCGGGAAATATGGCCGGTACCGGTGAAATTGTAGGTCAAACCGAACAGCACCAGGGTCACCGCGATCATCACCGGCAGGTGCAACTGCAGCAAAGACGGGTCGAAGACCATGGGGTCGATCAGCCCGGCCGGGCCGATGACGGCGAGGCAATTGAACATGTTCGAGCCGACGATATTGCCCAGGGCGATGTCGTGTTCCTTCTTCAGGGCGCTCACCATCGACACCGCGAGCTCCGGCAGGCTGGTGCCCACAGCGACTACCGTCAGACCGATGATCATGTCGCTGACCGACAGCGCCACGGCCAGATTATGGGCGCCCCACACCAGGATCTCCGAGCCCCCCAGCAGCACCGCGAGACCGACGACCAGCCAGAATACGGCTCTGGGCATCGTGATGCCGGCGGGGATCTCCGCTTCAATCTCGGCGGTCAGGGGGTCCGATTCGGACGGCACCGTGGCCAGCCGCACCAGCC
>CBDTYJ010000108.1:0-8502 GCA_965364575.1 uncultured Gammaproteobacteria bacterium | reverse complement strand
GATTCTCGAATGCCCCTTCACTGACGAGTCCGCGATCGTGGAGTTCCACGTTCCGGCGGTATTCCTGCTTGAGCTTGTTCAGGTCCGCGAGGGCCTGATCCCGCTCTAGGCGCAGGCGATCGCCGTCCAGACGTGCCAGCACCTGTCCGGCGGCCACCGTATCCCCTTCCTCGACCAGGACTTCGCGTATTTCACCGCTGACCTTGGCCACCACGGCGGCTTCAGAATCCGCCTCCAGATTGACGGTACCCTCGTGCAGGGCCATGGCGTCACCGCGCCGGGCCGGCGCAGTGACGACCGAGACCGGCACCACGGCGGGTTCCGTCGCTGTGACGCTCGCTTCCCCGACGCCGCAGGCGCTGAGCGTGAGCGGAATGGAGATGGCGAGAAGGAGATTCCGGATCCTGATCAGGGTTTGGTGGAGCATCTTGAACCCCCGTACGGGTTTTCGGTTTAGCAGACTAGTGTTGTAGTGAAGTATAACACTACCTAACCAAAACGCAATGCCCACCCTGCCCGGACGCCCTGAACGGCATCTGCGCCGGAATATTGATCCAAATCAATTAGATAAGAGAGCGCCCCCAGCCGGCGAGGCTCGGGGGCGCACGGGGTCCGTCGGCCTCCGGGCCGGGGATTGTCACTCGGCCGTGGTCTGAGCGGTGGTCTTGTTCTGGGCCAGAGCCGCCACCGCGATCTGGTTCATATCCGCCACGATAGCCACCGCTTCGCCGAGGATGACGTCGGGCACCTCTTCGTCGCCCACGTCCTCCAGGCTTGCCACCGGCTCGAATCCGAGCCTTCCGCGGCGCTGATTGATACGTTCCAGCTCGGCGGCCTGCCGGGCTTCGCGCTCGGCCTTGCGCTGCTCCAGGTTCAGCGAAACCGTGTCGTGCGCAAATTCGGCGTTGCGGGCCTCGATGTCGGAAACCAGGAAATCGAAATCGGGATCGCTCGATGCCCGCTCGGTATGGATGTTCTGCAGCAGGCCCACGGCGGTGTCCAGCGGCGCATCGGCGGCATAGTCGGTCGCCTGAATCTGGTCCCAGGGCAGGGCGGAGGGACGACTGCTCTCGCCGACTTCCTCCAGATTCACCGACGACGGCAGCTCGATGTCAGGCCGCACACCGCGATGCTGGGTACTGCCGCCGGTGACCCGGTAGTACTTGCCGATGGTCAGGGTCAGCTGGCCGAACTGGGGGTCACGACCCGGGGCATAACGATCCAGCGGGTATAGATTCTGTACCGTGCCCTTGCCGAACGTCTGCTGGCCGATCACGATGCCGCGATTATAGTCCTGGATGGCGGCGGCAAAGATCTCCGAAGCGGAGGCGCTGTAACGATTCACCAACACCGCCAGCGGGCCGTCGTAGACCTTGTCCGGCACTGGATCTTCCAGCACCTCGATCCGGCCGTTGGTATTTCGCAGCTGCACGATCGGGCCGCGTTCGACGAACAGGCCGGTCAGTGAAGTCGCCTCGGAAAGGTGGCCACCGCCGTTGTTTCGCAGGTCTATAACCAGGCCATCGATGCCTTCCTCTTCCAGTTCCCCGATCAGGCGTCGCACGTCAGCGGTGGTGCTGGTGAAATCTGCGGCGCCCGCGGCGCGCGCGTTGTAATCCTGATAGAAGCTGGGAACCTCGATCACGCCGATATGGAGCTGGCGACCGTCCTGTTCGATCTCCATACGTCGCTTCTGGGCGGCTTGCGCCTCGAGTTTGATCTTGTCCCGGACCAGCGGCAGGATCTTCTCCGGGCTGCCGGGCGCAGCTCCAGCCGGGAGGATCTGCAGCCGGACAGTGGATCCACCGGGCCCCCGGATGAGCTCCACGACCTCGTCCAGCCGCCATCCGACCACGTCGACCAGCTGGCCTTCCTCCCCCTGACCGACGGCGGTGATGCGATCATTGGGTTTGAGCGATCCCTCGATCGACGCCGGCCCGCCGGGTATCACGTTCATGACGGCCACATAGTCGTCCTGCACCTGAAGCGATGCGCCAATGCCGTCATAGGAGAGGCTCATCTGGATGCGGTATTCCTCAGAGTTCCGCGGCGAGAAATAACTGGAGTGGGGGTCCAGGGTGTGGGAGTAGGCATTCATAAAGGCTTCGAAGACGTCGTCGCTCTTTATCTGGTCGACGCGCTTCAAGACCTGCTCATAACGACTGCGGAGGATATCCGCGGACTCGTCCCAGGTCTTGCCCGCAAGCACCAGGCTCAGGCCGTCGTTCTTCACCCTCTTGCGCCAGATCTCGTCGAGTTCTGCGTCGGAGGTCGCCCACGGCAGCTCCGAGCGATCGTAGACATAGACTTCGTCGACCGTGAAGTCCGGCTCCTCGTCCAGCAGCGACAGTGCGTGGCTCAGGCGTTGTCGCGTCCTCTCCACATAAGTGGCATAGATAAGGAACGCGGGCTTCAGATCGCCTCGCTTCACCGCATCGTCCAGTTCATACCGGTAGCTCTCGAACTCTTCGATGTCCGAGGCGAGGAAATATTGCCGGTTGCCATCCATCACTTCGATGTACCGGTCCAGCACATCGGATGACACCTGATCGTCTACCCGGATCTGCCGATAGTGAGAACGTTCGAACAGGGTCGTCACCAGACGACTGATCTTGGCATGTCGGTCGGAGGGCTCGAGCCGGGGGGCGTCGGCGGTAGCCATCCCGGCCAGCGGCAGCAGTCCCAGGGTGACCGCCAGCAGCAATCTGCGGCGGTCGGCCAGAAAATTCAATAGAATTCGGCGCATCATGTTTGTAGGTTCACCTGCGAGTTATCGGGCCTCCCGTACCGCCCTAGGCTAGAGTGCATCCGGTGGCTATTCAAGACTTGGTTCACAATCCTTTACTTAATGCGAAAAGAGGCCGATGTCGCCGCTGGCCATAATCACGGGCATCATGCTCGGGACTTCGGCCTCCATCGCCGCTGGCCTTAGCGTCGTACTGCTGCTGTTCTTCCTGCTCGCCGACCGGCATCCGCGACTGGCGTCGGAATATCCCGCGTTGATCGAAAGCACCGGGATATTTATCTGTCTGACTGCGATTTGCGGGATCAGTTTCATCGGCCTGATCCGCCGCCGGCGCTGGCGCTGGGCGGCCCAGGCTGTCATGTGGGCCGGGTTGGCCGGTACGGTTTTCTATTTTCTTCCGCCGGCCTGAGGCCGAGCGGTGTCCCCGGGGGCTGAGGAGCCGATGGAAAAAGCCGCGATGATCATCGCCCGCATGCGGCGCTTGCTGCGCCCGATATTGCCCCGGACCTGGCTGCGTCCGGCCCCGACGAGTCAGGCAGGACCCGGGCCCCGGCGGCGCTCCAGTGCGGTGATGGAGATCGACCCGGGCTCGCCGGCGTCGTCCTGGGTGGTGTGGGAGATCAGTCCGCCCGGGCGAGGCGAGGGGCGGTCCCGCCGGTCAGAAAATCGAGAACGGTGAGCGTCCGCCCGAGCGGGCGCCCCGGCGCGTCCGTTCGCGCAGACGGCGATCCCGCATGCGCGACTGGAGTTCCTTGCGCCGTACCGACAGCCACTGTTCGCGGGTCAATTCGTCTTCGGCCTCACGGCCACCGCGACGCTTTTCCTCCACCGAGCGGAAACGGCAGAAGTCGCTGTAAGCGTCGATCTCGTGACGCAGTTCGCGTACCACCAGTTCGACCATGATAGCGTCATCGAGGAAGCCGAGACCCGGGATGTGATCAGGGATCAGGTCCTCCGGTTCGCCGAAGTAGGCGAGGGCGTTGACGACCCGTGCCGTTTCTTCGTCCGGCAGCTTCCACTCCCGGTCCTCCACCATGTCGATCATGACCTGGATTCGGGCGATCCGGTCGCCGACGAACTCTGGCAAGTCGATGTCGCCGACCGAGTCGAGTAGCTGGCGAGCCGCGCTCAACACGTCGGATTTCGGCTTGTCCGCGGCGGCGTCCCGAGCCTCCCGCATGATGGTGCGGAAATGCTTGAGATCTGCCGTGCTGAGTTCGAAGCTTACTCTCAGACTCATTTGGAGTCTCCGCGGGATCAGTGGTGAGGCAAGCCTACGCGGGACCTCTGTTATCGTCAAATGACCCGCCAGGCCCCGGGCGGCGGGGCCCCGGGCGCTCCGCATACACCGTCCCGGGACGCTTACCGAGGCGACGGGGAACCTTGTATGTTACTGCCCATCTATAGCTTGTAAGATGGCGGGTCAAAAGAACCAGGGGGGCACCGGCCGGGCGTCGATGCAGGAAAAATCCGACTCGATTTTCTCGCGCACCTTCGCCGATCTCAGGCGACGGCGCGTTTTCCGTGTCGCTGCCACCTATGCGGTGGTGGCCTGGCTGGTCATCGAAGTGGCATCGGTGGTCTTCCCGGCCCTGCACGTGCCCGAGTGGGCGCTGACGGTCGTGGTCAGCCTCGCACTGGTCGGTTTCCCCGTCGTGTTGCTGCTGAGCTGGATCTTCGACATCACCCCGGCGGGCCTGGTGAAGACGGAGCCCCTGGCGGAAGGTGCAGAGGAAGTGCACCGGGTCGCGCGGCGCGGCATCGACTTCGTCATCATCGGCGTGTTGCTGCTGATCATCGGTTACCTCGTCTACCAGCAGAATCTGCTCGGCTCCTGGATCGGAGAGGAGCAGTCCATCGCCGTTCTGCCGTTCGTCGACCTGAGCCAGGAAGGGGACAACGAGTACTTCAGCGATGGCATCTCGGAGGAGTTGCTCAATTCGCTGGTCAGCGTTGACGGGCTGCGGGTCGCGGCGCGCACTTCCTCGTTCGCGTTCAAGAACCGGAACGAGGATATCCGCAGCATCGGAGAGCAGCTCAACGTGAGCACGGTGCTGGAAGGCAGCGTCAGGCGCTCAGGCGACCAGGTCCGCATCACCGCTCAGCTCATCAACGTGGACGACGGGTTCCACCTCTGGTCGGACACATATGACCGCCGCCTGGACGACATCTTCTCGATCCAGGCGGAGATCGCACAATCGATCGTGGATGCACTCAAGCTGCAGTTGATCGGCGAACGCCAGATGCTCGCGTCCGCATCTGCCGACGTGGACATCAGGGCCTACGATCTTTACCTGCTGGGTCGCCATCACTGGCATCAGCGGACGGCGGAATCACTCAACCGGGCCCTCGAGTTATTCCAGCAGGCGATCGAGATCGACGAGAGCTTCGCGCTCGCCTACACGGGTCTCGCCGACACCTATCTGCTGCTGGATGGCTACGGAGATCTGTCCACCGAAGAGGCGTCGTCGAAGGCCGAACTGCCGGTCGCCCGGGCGCTGGCCCTGGATGACCAACTGGCGGAGGCCTATGCATCGCTCGGTCTGTTGCGTTTCAACCAGCAGGACCTCAGCGCCGCCGAGCTTGCTTTGCGCAAGGCGGTGGATCTGAATCCCAACTACTCCATGGCCCACATGTGGTTGGGGCTTGCGCTGGACAGGACTTCGGGTCCCGCGGCTTCACTGGCCGAGTATCGGCGAGCCATGGAGTTGGACCCGCTGCACCCGGTGGTGCGGACCAATCTGGCTGGCGCGCTGGGCTCCACCGGCCGCTACGAGGAGGCAGTCGGACAGAGTCGTGCCATCCTCGAGAGCGATCCCGGAAAGGATATGGGCTACTACCGTCTGGCAAGGCTGCATGAGCGCTTCGGTCACCTGGACGAGGCGGCGAAAGTCGCAAGCACTGGCGTCGAGCAGACCGACGGGCCGCTCAGCTATCTGGCGCTGGCCACCGCCCTGGGCAAGCTGGGTGACGCGACCCGGGCGCAGGCCTATCTGCAAGAGGCCGACAAGCGTTTCGACAACCCTCACAAGACCCTGGGCGCGAAGGTCTATCTGCTGCTCAGCCTGGATGACGAGCCGGCCGCGGAAGCGCTGCTGGACGTGGATAGCCTCGATGCGGAAATTCCCCATGGAGACTGGACGGCGATCGAACGGATGTTCTGGGCTGCGGTCCTGGACATGCGGTCGGGACGCTATGAAACGGCGATCCGACGCCTGGAAGCGGTGGCAGAAGCGGGCGCGGAAATGGCGGGGCCGGAAGAGTGGTTGATCCTGACATCGGCGCTGGCCTATGCACAGAGGGCCGCCGGGCAAGAAGAAGCCGCGTCGCGGACCCTGGAAGCGGGTTTGCGCAAGTCCGAGTGGGCGGCCGGAGCGGGCTGGCAAGTGCCGCAGATCGATGCGCTGACCGCGCTCATATTGCACCTGGATGGACAGGAAGAACCGGCCCGGGCGCGGCTGGCGGTGGCCGCCGGCGCGGGCTGGAGAGATTATTACGAATTCGGGGTGCTGCCCCAGGTCGGTGACTGGTTCAGCCAGCCCGGCATGAGCGCGGTGCTCGATCCGGTGCGCGAGGACCTGGACGGTATGCGGGCCGGGATAGGGGATCTGCCCACTCTCGATGACCGTCTGGCCAGCAGTCAGAGCGGGCCCCGGTGAGCGACCGTCCTGTCGCTACCCGGCCAGGTCCCGGCGCCGTGCCGCGGGCGCTGTTCATCTATCTGATCCTGATCTGGTTGACCCTCGGGTGGACCGAGCTGGAGGCCCATGGATCCGGATTCAAATACCTGATCGCCGCTAGTCTGCTGGCCGGCTTCCCGCTCTGCGTCGTGTTGGCTCGACGGTGGATGCCGTCCGCCACCGGTCCGGTCGGAGCCGCGGCCAGACCTCTGGCGGCAGCGACCGGCGCGATGGCGTTGCCACTGACGGCTCTTTTCCTGAGCCATGCTGCGGACAGCGGACCGGAATTCGAAATGGACGGTCACACTATCGTCGCCGCATCCCTGGTCGAAGCCATCGAGGCGTCCGATCCTGCCGAGGGATTGCGTTTGCGGATCCGGGGTCTGACGCTCACCCCGGCCGATCTCGCAGTCAGCGACCTCGAGCTCGCCCGGGCCGAATTGCTGGTGGATGCCACCCTGCAACCGGGCACCGGCGGGAAAGACCTGCTCGTGCAGGCCCGGCTCGTAGGTTCCAGCGATGGCAGACTGGTCTGGAGCACCGAGTACCGGGTCGACGCCGGCGATATCCGGGCGGTCCGGCGCATCCTGCTGCGCGCTCTGAGCGAAGGCATGAGCCGGACCTGCGAGGGGGGGCCGGAGAACGAGGGCCAGCTGATCTAGCCGGTGGGATGAGGGCTGGTTTCGGTCAGTCGCGTCGCGGCGAAAAATGCAGTCCGGGATGGCGATCCTCGTCGAGACCGAAAAACACCCGCGTGCTGGTGCCCTGCCAGAGGGTCAGGAACGGGACTTCCTCCAGTTCACGCAGATAGATCAGATACTCCTCGGGCGAGGACGGCCGGCTGAACGCGTAGGCGGCTGCTGCGGTGCTGGAGTCGGCCAGGTCCTGTTGGCCTGAATCCCGACCAGGGGCGATGGGAGAGACCGCGGGGACGGGCCGTCCGAAGTGGTCCGGATAGGCATCGATGGGAGATCCCGTCAGTGAGATATCGGCAGATAGAGGGTCACTGGTCGCGGGATGGTCGGGCGCATTGGGGGGCGGGTCGGCCGGGGCCAGCGCAGGCTGGCAAATCAGCGCTGCGGCGATCCACATTCGCCGTGTCCACCCGCTGAATCCCAAATCATGCTGCATTGCACTACCCTATTTCAGTGATTTCTGATATAAGAGTCCTATGCAAAACGAAAGATCATTTAGCAAACGTCTCCGCGATACTCATCGCCTGCTCAGCTTGATCGATTCCGGCCCCACCAAGCGTGACCCAGGTCCCAATACTAGCGGCGCCGCCGGCCGGCGTCATCCCGGCAGCCGCCCGACCCGCTGATCGTTCAACGTTTCCGTCGGTCCTTATCGACCGAATCGAACGGCACGTCCTCCCACGATCGCAGCTTCGGGAGATTGGAGTGCGTGTCGTACGGATTGAACCCCGAATCGCGCCAGTTCTGCTGCGCGTCGCGGGCCTGGCGCATTTCCCTTTTCTTCGAAGCCGCCGGGTCACCGGGGCCCGCTGATTCATAGGGATCGAAGCCACGCCCCTTCGCGTCCTTATCCAGGGTCTCGATGTTGGCCAGCGGGAGATTGCCGTCAGTCTCGGCCAGACCTCGGCGGACGACGCCCTCGATCCGTCTCTCCGACCCGGGACCCGCCTCGGTTCTTGATTTTTGTTTTCGGCTGAAGATGCCCATTTCGCCCTCCGGAATCCGCCCTGCGCGGATGACCCTTAAAATATTATATGGGACAGAGGCTTACGTATTTTGTGACTTGTGTCACATTTCTTCCGGAGTCGGCTGGGGGCGGGAGCCGCGGCGGAGAGGGAGCCAGAGCACACGCAGAAGCGTGATCCCCAGCACCGGGCTCAGGCACAATGCCCATGCCGCAGGTTCTCCTCGACCCATGTCCTTGAGCACGCTGGCGTACAGATGCAGCAAGCCTCTGCCGTCCGTGGCGTACTCGCCCAGCAGTTCCTGGCCGGTGTAGAAAACGGCCGCCGGCAACAGCAGCACGCCGATCAGTACCAGCACGCCGTTGAAGATCAATTCGAAGCGCACACGGCGTCGCAGCGCGCCGGGCATGACGTCC
>CBDTYJ010000107.1:0-8507 GCA_965364575.1 uncultured Gammaproteobacteria bacterium | reverse complement strand
TCAAGATAGTCGCTCGCGGCGGCGGGGGCGGACATGGCCGCAATATATCAGACCCCACCCCGGGCCCGGCCCCGGACGCGCCCTCAGTTGGCGTCCAGCCGGTCCTCCGGAAGGCTGACCGCGCCGGCGACGTTGCTGTAGCGGATGCCGCCGGAGGTGTCGTTCTCGACCAGGAAGCTGCCGCGCACGTCCCGCACCGCGATTCGGCCGGAAGAATCGTTGGCGATCAGCACGTCGCCGTCGATCTTCTCCAGGATGATGTCGCCCGAGGTGTCGTTGGCGATGGTGACGGAAGCCGCCTGCTCGATACGGATCTCGCCTGAGCTATCCACCTGGATCACCACGGCGCCCACCCGGGACATGAAGATATCGCCGGAGCTGTCCCGGGGGATCAGCACCGGGCCGCCGATATCCTTCAACTCCATGTCGCCGGAGCTGTCGGACACCTCGGCACCGGCCACCCCGCGCACTAGCAGATCGCCGCTGCTGTCGTGCACGATGACTGCCACATCGTCGGGCAGCTCGATCTCCAGATCCAGGGTCGCATACTCATCCTTCCAGCGACGTTCCGTCTCGCCGCTGATGTCGGGCATCTCCGCCATCACCTGGATCCGATCGCCATTGCGCCGCACCGTGATATCGATGGCCGACAGCATGTCTTCCTTCGACACACAGGCCTCGCCGGCCGCCGTGACGGACGTGGCGCCCTTGCGCCCCGTGACCCGCAGCTCCCCGGCGAGGGCGAATATCTCCACGGTGGCGGCACCGTCCGTGGCGATCTCGCCCTGGCGGTCGGCGCTGTACTTGCAGGAACCCCAGCCCCAGGCGGGTGGCGCTGCCAGTGACAGCACGATGAGGAGGCCGGACGCGGTCTTGATGCTCATTGGCGAATCCCTCTAATCACACTACGATGGCCGGATGACCGATGGCTCCACGCCGGGACGGCAAACCCGGCGGGCCTGATACCAATATGACGCCGGCGGCCCGCCGGAGGTTTAAATGCCGGCGCTCAATGCCGGCGCTCAATGCCGCCGGGCGTAGTGACGCCGGCGCGCGACCCGGCGCTCACCGAGATTGTGCCGGATCAGAGCGCTGATCAGCCCGAGGCGAGGATCCGCCTCCTCGCCGGCGGCGAGCCGTAACAGTTGCTGGTAGAACCAGGCCATCTGCCCCTGGACGTTGATGACCTTGAGCAGAAACAGCGGGCTGGCCGTCCCCAGAAGCCGGCCCGGACCCAGCCGCAGGATCCGCTCCCATGCCACCGCCCGATCGACGCTCCCGTCCAGCAGGCCCCGGGGCAGATCCGGATCCACGCACAGGGGCCGGCCGAGACCGACCACCGCGCACTCGCCGTTGGCGACCGCGCTCTCCATGGCCTCCCGTGAACGGAAGCCGCCGGTGACCATCAGCGGCAGTGACGCCGCCGCCTGGATGGCGGCCGCATATTCGAGGAAGTAGGCTTCGCGCCGGCGGGTGCTCTCGGCCCTGGGCTCGCTGTAGGAATCCTTGTCCCCCTGGACGCCAAGCAGCCGGGGCTGCTCATAGGTGCCGCCTGAGATCTCCAGCAGGTCCACGTCCGCATCCGCCAGCCAGCGAGCCACCTGCACACACTCTTCCAGAGTGAAACCACCATGCTGAAAGTCGGCCGAGTTGAGTTTGACGCCCACCGGGAAGTCATGGCCGACGCGCCCGCGTACGGCAGCGACCACGTCCAGCAGGAACCGGGCCCGGTTGCGCAGCGGCCCGCCCCATTCATCCTCCCGGCGGTTGGTTACCGGCGACAGGAACTGGCTGATCAGATAGCCGTGGGCGGCATGGATCTGCACACCGGTGAAGCCGCAGTCCCGGGCCACCTGGGCCACCTCCGCGTACCGGCGCACGGCATCCTCGATTTCCTCTGCGGTCATTGCCCGGGGCTGGGAGAACATGCCGCCGAGATGGAGCTGGACGTCCGACGCTGACAACAGGTCCGCGGTGGAGAACGGGGAGGCCTGCCGCCCCGGATGACTGATCTGCATCCACAGGTGATTACCGGCTTCGGTGCCGGCTCTGGCCCAGTCGCGCAATGCGTCGCGCCCGCCATTGCCATCTATGACCACATTCCCCGGTCGCTCGAGGAAACGCCGATCCACCATCACGTTGCCGGTGATCAGCAAACCGGCTCCGCCCGCGGACCATCGCCGGTACAGACGCCGATGGGACTCGGTGGCGCGATCGTCGGCGTCCGCGAGGCCCTCGGTCATGGCGGCCTTGGCGATCCGGTTGGGCAGTACAGTCCCGCACGGCAGCGGCAGGGGATCCTGCAGGGGGCTCGACATGACGGGCGCGCTCCGTTGAGACAGTCGGACGCATGATAGGCCATCCGGGCGACCCGTTGGCAACCGCTCTATCCCGGTCAAGTACAATGCGCCGGGCTTTTCAGCCGGAGAATGAGCATGGAGCACGAGGCCGCGCTGGTCACCAACGACGCCGTCGTCCTGGGTTTGCTGAGCCTGATCCTCGGCCTGGTGTTCTATACCGAGCGCAGCGATCATCCCTTCTGGCGACGGTTCTACACTTACGTCCCGGGTCTCTTGCTGTGCTATTTCCTGCCTTCCCTCCTCAATACCTTCGGCATCGTCGATCCTGAGCAATCAAGGCTCTACTTCGTGTCTTCGCGTTACCTGCTGCCCACCTGTCTGGTGCTGCTGACCCTGTCGGTGGACCTGCCGGCGATCGCGCGCCTGGGACACAAGGCGGTCATCATGTTCCTGACCGGCACCACCGGCATCGTCCTGGGCGGCCCGCTTTCGCTGCTGCTGGTGGGCTGGTTCAGCCCGGAGACCGTGGGCGGCCAGGGGCCCGAGGCCATCTGGCGCGGCATGACCACGATCGCCGGAAGCTGGATCGGGGGCGGCGCCAACCAGGCCGCCATGAAGGAAGTGTTCGATGTGGGCGACGACCTGTTCTCGCAGATGGTGGCGGTCGACGTGCTTTGCGCCAGCGTCTGGATGGCGGTGCTGCTGTTTCTGGCTGGCCGCGCGGCAACCATCGACGCCCGCATGGGCGCGGACACCTCGGCCATAGAGGACCTCAAGCGCCGGGTCGAGCGTTTCCAGGCCGAGCACGGCCGCCACCTGAATCTGCCAGACCTGATTTTCATCATCGCGGTCGGCTTCGGCGCGACCGGCGTGGCCCACGCGGTAGCGGGATCCCTCGCTCCCTGGATCGAGGCCAACGCACCCGGCCTGGCCCGGCTGAGCCTGACCAGCAGCTTCTTCTGGATCGTGGTCACCGCCACCACCATCGGTCTGGTCCTGTCCTTTACCCCGGCCAAGAAGCTGGAGGGAGCCGGCGCGTCCCGGGTGGGGTCCGCCATGCTCTATGTGCTGGTCGCCTCCATCGGCATGGGCATGGACGTCAGCGCCGTATTCTCTAATCCCGGCCTGTTCCTGGTCGGGGGCATCTGGATCAGCTTCCACGCACTGCTGCTGATCATCATGGCCCGGGTCCTCCGGGCGCCGCTCTTCTACCTGGCGGTCGGCAGCCAGGCCAATGTCGGCGGGGCCGCTTCGGCGCCGGTGGTGGCCTCGGCGTTCCATCCCAGCCTGGCCCCGGCCGGCGTGCTGCTGGCGGTGTTCGGATACGCCCTCGGCACCTACGCCGCCTGGATCTGCGGGCTGGTGATGCAGGGCATCGCCGGATGACCCGGTCTCCGGGCGTTGAGCCGCGAACCCGGCCGGCGTAGGCTGGGGTCCGAGGTCAATGCCGGTGGATCTGATCCAGGAAACGCTGCTCGAATCGCTGCAGGCATCAGCGCCGCGCGAACTACTGTGGATCGCACCCGCACCCCTGGCGGCGGTCGACGTCTATCGCCAGCACGAGCCGGAGTGCCGGTCGGTGAGCGTGACGCCCGGACAGTTGCCCGAGGCGCTCGCTGACCTGGGACGTTTCGATTACGGCCTGGTTCACCAGACCCTGGAGCGGCTGGACCTTGACGCCGGATCGGCCCTGCTGGCGCGGTTGCGGGATCTCCACTGCCGGCGCTTCAGCGTGACCTTTGCCGCCGCTGAAGACGGCCCGGCCTGGACCCGCGAGCGTTTTCTGTCCCTGGCCCTGTCGCTGCATCGCCGGGTCGACCAGGACGGCATCTCTACCGTTGTCTACAGCTACGATATCGACACCTACAATCCCAAACGGGAATGGAACGACTCCAGCAACTGGGCCAACCCCGAAAATTTCGACCGCTATCGCTGGTAGCGTCCGCCCGCCGGATGCTCAGGCGGTGGCGCGGTCCAGGGCCCGGAGCGCCTGTCTGACCGCTCCGGGCCAGCCCTCCAGCCCCGGCAGGCAGTCCGGGCAGGCCAGCGCCGTCAGATCCATCTGCCCGTCACAGCTGCTGGCCGTGAGCGTCAATCCTTGGCCGTCGAGCAGCGGCAGGGCGAAGTATCGGGCCTGCAGCCGCGCGCCCATCAGATAGCGGGGCTCTCCGGAGCAAGGCAGGTTCAGACATAAAACGTTGAACAGGGGCCTGAATCGGTCTGCCAGATGCAGGCCCGTGTACAGCCGGATTCCCTCCACCGCCAGCGTCAGCGGCGCACGGCCGCTGATCTCTTCCACCGGCACGCCGCGCTCGTAGATCCCGGATCTGGCCGCTGCCGTGCTGATGCCGTCAAGCCGGGCGGCCGGATCGGCCTGGTCAGTCGCCAGCGGCAGCAGCAGGGGCAAGGCCGCGGGCTTGTCGTCCACGCAGCCCAGGACCGGGCACAAACCGACCAGCGGCTGCTCGGGCAGCGCCTCGGCCGCGGCCAGCAATTGGCGCAGGGCGCCGCCGCACAGAGCCGCCACCACGTCGTTGATCTGCGCACCCTCGACCCGCTTTCGGATGTCGCTCAGCTTTGCGAGGGGGATCCGGGCCACAGCCATGCGCCTCGCCGGCGTGACCGCCCGGTTCCAGCGCGTGGGCGGCGGCGCGTAGATCGCCGGCGGCATCTCCCGCCTGCGTACCGTGCCCTCCTTGACCATCTGTGCCGCCACCATCGCCCCGCGCGCTATCAGGCGTGCCAGCTCGACCGGCCGGCTCAGGGCCTTGCCGTATGCCTTGGCCAGCATCTGGGCCTCGCCGGGGACCGGCTCCGGCCGCCATGGCCGGGGTGGCGGCGGTATGTGTTGGGGCGAGCTACCGGTGATCCTCAGCAGCAGGTCGTCGACCCCGAGATCCGACGCCATCGCCTGATGGACCCGGGTGACCAGCGCAAAGGACCCGGCCCCCAATCCCGGCAACCGGGACACGCCCTCGACAAAATCGATGCTCCACAATGCGCGCCGGCGATCCAGCGGCCGGCTGAACAGGTCCGCCGCGAAGGTCAGCAGGCCCTGCTGGTTGCGGGGACTGCTCAAGGTCGTCCGCCGCAGGTGATGTTCCAGATAGAAATCCGGGTCGTCCAGCCAATACGGGCAGTCGATACTCAGGGGCACATCCACGATCCGCTGCCGCAGTCGGGGCCAGAGCTGCAGCCGCTGACGTATATGCTCGCGGAAGGCGGCGAAGTCCGGCGGATTGTCCGTCGCGCCGCCGTCGAACAGATGCACGGCCCCCAGCTGCATCGGTGCATGGGCCGCCTCCAATTGCAGAAACGATGCGTCTCTGGGGATCAGTTGTTCCAGCTCATCGCTCCGTGCTGGCGTCCGAGAGCAGATCCTGGCGCAGGGCGGCGGTGACGAATTGCTTCACTTCAGGATGAGTCGCCGCCGTGAGGTGGGCGCCGGGATACCAGAGCATGTCGCATCGCTCCCAATGGGCCCAGAGTTTGTGCACTTCGGCGGCCGGTACGAAGCTGTCCCAGACACCGCCGAAGATATGCCGCCGTGCTCTCGGCAGCAATGGCATCACGCCCAGGGGCGAGATCACGCGATAGGCACGGGCCGCCCGCCGCAAAGTCAGGCCCTTGCGTGCGGACGCCTCGATGGCGTCGGTACTGGCATGCCACCAGAGCAGCGAGGCGATGTCCGTGGCCGGGATGCCGGGTATGGCGCACTGCAAGTCCTCGTCCAGGCCGGACAACAGGGCGGCCGCGTAGCCGCCCATGGAAACGCCGAAGACGCCGATCGGCGCGGGCTGGGTGGCGCGCAGCCAGCTGAGCCAGCGGCGGACATCCCAGATCGCCTGACTGACGGCATTGACGGTGTCCATGACGTCGCCGACGATGAATCCCCGTCCGCTCACCGGGAAGCGACGGCGCGGGCCGTGCATGGGCATCACCGGGAACAGAAGATTGAGTCCCAGCTCCTCGCGCAACAGGCTCACCGGGAACACCTTCAGATCGATCCAGGGCACACCCATCCCCAGCCCGTGCATGCAGATCAACCAGGGCGCTCCCGCCGCGCCCCGCATGGCCCAGGCGTGGGCTTCCCGGCAGCTCCCGTAACCCAGATAACGGTCCCGTCCCGGGCTGTCTTCCGGCGGCTCGAACCCGCTGTCGAATCGCAGGATCTCGTAATGCCAGCCCGCGGCCCGGCCTCGCCCGCTCCGGATTTCCGCGTCCTCCAGTGCCGGCGGCGGCTGATGGTAGTCGGCGGGATCGTCCAGCCATCCCCGCTGATCGAACAAGGCCAGGGCAGCCTCCAGCTCGCCGGCGATGCGGCCGTGATCCCCGGCCGGGAAGGGTGGCATCGCGATCGAGATCAGCCCCAGCACCGCCTCGTCCAGTCCCACCTCTGCGCCGCCGCGGATGCCGGGCGATGCAGGCTCCACCTCCGCCGGCACGGCGATGTGGTTGACGCGCAGAAGACCCGCGGCGACGATCCCGGCCGCGGCCAGCATGCCCAGCCACAGGGCGGTGCTGGTAGCCAGCAACAGCACCGGGATAAGAAGCACCAGCCCGATCAGACCACCCAGCGCCGCGCTGCGCGTCAGGCCTCGCTCGCCGGGGAACATCAGGGTGCCCACGGCGCCCACCAGCATCAGGGCGCCGGGTATTGAACCGACGACGAGCACGGGCAGGCTGTGATCGGCGGCGGTCACGATCCAGGCGACACCGGCGAAGGCCAGGATCCAGACTTCGGGTCGCCGCAGGTACTGATAAATCATCGGGTTCCGGTGCTCGATTCAGAGTCTGCTAATCTGTCGCCTGAACTATAGCGGGGTTCTGCCGACGATGTCGTATGCCGGAACCCGTGGCGGCCGTGATTGTCGGTAAATGAACCTGTAGTTCCGACATCCGTGCCATCCAGGAGAGACGGATCATGAAATTCAACGCCGCGGTCTTGTGGCTGTTGCTGTGCATCGCGCCCGGCGTCGGCCTCGCCGACGATGCGAGCCCACCGGTCTTCGAGGCCCAGGCTCTCAGAGCCCATGTGGAATTCCTCGCGGATGACTTGCTCGAAGGCCGGGACACCGGCACGCGCGGCTATGATCTGGCTGCTCGCTATGTGGCTTCGGTCTTCGCCATGGCCGGGCTGCAGCCGGCTGGCGACGACGGCGGCTGGTTCCAGCACTTCGACGCGGTGGAAGGGCGACTGGTCGAGGACAGCGCCACCATGGTCCTGCGAACGGATTCCGGCGAAGACATCCCCATGCTCTGGCAGGAAGACTACGTGCTGGGCGGAAGCTATGTGGACAGCGAAACGCGGATCGACGCGCCGGTGACGTTTGTCGGCTACGGGGTATCGGCTCCGGAGCTTGGCCACGACGACTACAAGGACCTGGACGTGGAAGGGCACGTCGTGGCGTGGTTCAGCGGTGCGCCCGAGTCCTTTCCCAGCGATCAGCGCGCCTACTATTCGAGCCGATCGAAGTTGGAGAACGCGGCTCGCCGGGGCGCGATCGGAATCCTCAGCTTCAGTACCCGCGAGCGGGCCAAGGTCCAGCCATGGGAGCACACGGTCAAAGCTTACGGCTTCAGCGGCATGCGCTGGGTGGCTGCCGACGGCAGCGTGCAGGGTATGCATCCGCCCATCCGCGGCGGCGCGACTCTGAGTCCTGCCGGCGTGGAGAAACTGCTCACCGGTTCCGGCCTGACCCTGGAGCAGCTCTATGACGCCGACGACGCGGGCCGCTCGCGGCCCGGGCCGCTGCCGGTCTCGGTCAGCCTGTCGCGGCGCTCGGAACAGATTCCGCACCGGGCATACAACGTGGCAGGAGTGCTCCCCGGATCGGATCCGGCGCTGGCCGACGAATACGTTGTCCTGAGCGGTCATCTCGACCACATGGGCATCGGGCCGGAATACGATGGTGACGCGATATACAACGGCGCTTACGACAACGCCATGGGTATCGCGATCATGCTGGAAGTGGCCAGGGCCCTGAGCCGCGCCGAGTCGCGTCCGGCCCGCTCCGTCCTGTTTCTCGCGGTCACCGGCGAGGAGAAGGGGATGCTCGGCTCCGACTACTTCGCGGAACGTCCGACCGTCCCCATCGACAAGATCATCGCCAACATCAACCTGGACATGCCCGTGTTCACGCATGAGATGACCGATATGATCGCTTTTGGCGCTGAACACTCCAGCCTGATCGAGCCGGCCACGCT
>CBDTYJ010000106.1:0-8587 GCA_965364575.1 uncultured Gammaproteobacteria bacterium | reverse complement strand
AGACCCCGTCCGGTGGCAAGGACGAGGCAGAGCAGGCTGCCTGAGGGTTCAGGTCGAGGGCCGGAGGCGACCGCGGGCACAGACCGGGCTATCACGGTCGGGCGGGTCTCGGGTCTCTTCGGCGTCAAGGGGTGGGTGAAGCTGTATTCGTTCACCGAGCCCCGGGAACGACTGCTGGAGTACGAGCCGCTGCTGCTGGGCCGGTCGGGCGACTGGCGGACGCTGCGGCTGGTCGAAGGACAGACCCATGGCAAGGGCCTGATCGGTCGCTTCGAAGGAGTAGAGGACCGGGATCAGGCGGCGGCTCTGGTCGGCATGGATCTGGCGGTGAGGCGGTCCCAGCTGCCGCCCACCGGGTCCGATGAGGTGTATTGGGTCGATCTGCTGGGTCTGGTCGTCGTGAACACCCGCGGCGAGACGCTGGGCAAGATAGACAGATTGCTGGAGACCGGCGCCAACGATGTGCTGGTGGTGAAGGGAGACAGGGAACGCCTGATCCCCTTCGCCCGTGACTCGATCGTCAAGGACGTCGATCTGCAGGCAGGGACGATCCTGGTGGACTGGGAGCGCGACTACTAGAACGCCGGTCCTCCGGTGAGGGCACAGGCCATGCGTATCGAAGTCGTTACCCTGTTCCCGCGCCAGGTCGAGACCCTGGCCGGATTCGGCGTGGTGGGCAGAGCCGTGGAGCGCGGGCTGCTGGAACTCGGTACGGTGGACCCACGGGCGTTCGCTACCGACGCCCACCGTACGGTGGATGATCGACCGTATGGTGGCGGACCGGGGATGGTGATGAAGGTGGCGCCGTTGCGGGCGGCCATCGGCGCGGCGAGGCGACGGTTGCCGGACGGCAGTCCCTGCGTCGTGCTCAGCCCCCAGGGGCGGCTGCTGGAGCAGAGCCTGGTCAACGAACTGGCGACAGGGCCCGGCCTGTTGCTGGTGGCGGGTCGCTACGAAGGGATAGACGAGCGCGTGATGGCGCTGGAAGCGGATCTGGAAGTCTCCATCGGAGACTATGTATTGAGCGGAGGCGAATTGCCGGCGATGGTGCTGGCGGACGCCGTAGCCCGGCGGGTGGACGGCGTCCTGGGAGATGAAGGCTCGGCCCGGCAGGACTCTTTCGAAGAGGGCCTGCTGGACTGCCCGCATTACACCAGGCCCGAGCAGGAAGACGGGCTGGCGGTGCCGGAGGTGCTGGTGTCGGGCGACCACGCCGCGATCCGGCGCTGGCGGCGGCAGCAGTCGCTGGGGCGGACCTGGCTGAGGCGGCCCGAGCTGCTGGCCAGGCTGTGTTTGAGCAAGGAAGACGAAGCGTTATTGGACGAGTTCATCGCTGCCCGCGGCGGCGATGATGAGCCGCGGAATCGACAGGAATAACCCTGTTAGCAGGTGGATGTGATGAGCAACATTATCAGCGAATTGGAAAGTGAGCAGATGACCCGTGAGGTCCCGGATTTCGGGCCTGGCGACACGGTCGTGGTCAACGTCAAGGTCAAGGAGGGCGAGCGCGAGCGCTTGCAGGCCTTCGAGGGCGTGGTCATCGCCAAGCGCAACCGAGGTCTGAATTCCGCCTTCACCGTGCGCAAGATGTCTCACGGGGAAGGGGTCGAGCGCGTGTTCCAGACTTACAGCCCCGCGATCAGCGAGATCAAGGTCAAGCGGCGCGGCGACGTACGCCGGGCCAAGCTCTATTACTTGCGCAAGCTGACCGGCAAGGCCGCGAGGATCAAGGAAAAGGTCTGAACGGTTACCACGCCACAGCGCCATCGGACGCTGGTGACGGGCATACCGTGAAAATCTCTCCGCTCGTTGTTCTGTTTGCGGCCGCCCTGTTGACCCAGGGCGGCTGCTCCCTGTTCATACAACCGGCGGTCGACCGGGCCTCGGATAATCTGAGTGCCGCCATCCTCAACCAGGATGACCCGGAGACGGTCCGCGACGGGGCACCGGCCTACCTGCTGCTGATGGACAGCCTGGTCGAAGGACCGTCCCCGGATCCCGAGCTGCTGTCTTCCGCCTCCGGGCTCTACTCCGCCTATGCCGCGGTGTTTGTCGAAGATCCGGAGCGGGCCGCTCGCCTGGCCTCCCGCGCACGCCGTTATGCGGCCCGGGCTCTTTGTCTGACCGATTCCGAGGGCTGCGGCTTCGATGCGCTGAGCTTCGACGAGGTATCGGACCGTCTGCAGACATTCGACCAGCGTGACGTGCCTGCTCTCTATGCCTATGGCGTCGCCTGGCTGGTCTATATCCGCACCCATGCGGATGACTGGAAGGCGATCGCCGACCTGCCCAAGGTCGAGGCGTTGCTGGAGCGGATCCTCGTCCTCGACGAAACCTACGAGCGTGGCAGCACCCATCTGTATCTGGGTATCCTCAAGACCCTGCGTCCCCCGGCTCTGGGCGGCCAGCCGGAGGAAGCCCGCGAGCATTTCGAACGTGCCGACGAGCTGGCCGAGGGCAAGGACCTGAGCATCAAGGTCGAGTTCGCGCGCAACTACGCGCGTCTGCTCTACGATCGGGAACTTCACGACCGTCTGCTGACCGAAGTTATCGAGGCCGATCCGTATCAGCCGCGCCTGACCCTGACCAACACCCTGGCTCAGCAGCAGGCAGAAGAGCTGCTGGTCTCGGCAGACGAATACTTCTGAGAAGCTACCGCGAGTTCAACATGCTGACACGAGTCCTGTCTCTCATCGTCCTGCTCGCACCGCTGACCGCGGGCGCGGCGACCACGCAGATCAAGCTGGCGACGCTGGCGCCGGAAAACTCCAACTGGATGCGCGAGATGCGCGCCGGTGCCAAGGAGATCGCCGAGCGCACGGACGGACGCGTCAAGCTGAAGTTCTATGGCGGTGGCGTCATGGGTAACGACAAGAAGGTGTTACGCAAGATGCGTATCGGCCAGCTCCACGGCGGCAGTTTCACGCCCAGCGGATTGAGCGAGCGCTGCCCGGATTTCGGCATCTACGGCCAGGTGCTGACCTTCGATTCGCTCGATGAAGTGGCCTTCGTCCGCGACCGCATGGATGCCAGGGTCATGGACGCCCTGGAAGCGTCCGGCCTGGTCGGATTCGGCATCGCAGGCGGCGGTTTCGCGCTGATCATGTCGCAGGATCCGGTGACCCGCTATGAAGACCTGAAAGGCCGCAAGATGTGGGTGCCGGAGGGCGATCTGATGACCTTCCAGGCGATGAAGAGCCTCGACCTGTCGCCGGTGGTGCTGCCGATCACCGACGTGCTCACCGGCCTGCAGACGGGACTGATCGACATCATCGGCACACCGCCGGTCGGCGCCGTGGCGCTGCAGTGGTACACCAAGGTCAAGTATGTGACCGACTTCCCGATCGTCTATGCCTATGCGGCCATCGTCGTGGAGAAGAAGATCATGGATCGATTGAGCGAGGAGGACCGGGCCGTGGTCAATGAGGTCCTGACCCGCATCAATCAGGGCTTCGACGCGGAGAGCCGGGTCGAGAACGCCAGTGCCAGGGAAGCCATGATAGCCAACGGCATCGAGTTCGTGCAGCCGGATACGAACGCCATCTCGAGCTGGCGCGATCGCGTGCTCGACGCCAACAAGGCGCAGGTCGAGGACGGCATGTTATCGAAGTCGATGTTCGAGGAGTTGAACGGCCACATCAGCGACTTTCGCGCGGCGGCCGCGGCGCAGGCGGCCAACGACGGCGGCAGTTGATGCCCGACCCCGGCAGCGACCCCGATACCGTCAGGAGGCCCGGCTGGCTCAAACGGATCGAGCGTTTTTTCCTCGCCGCCGAGGACGCCATCCTCATCGGTCTGCTGGGCGCAATGATCCTGATCGGCGCCAGCCAGATCTTCATGCGGAATGTGCTCGGCGAAGGGCTGGGTTGGGCTGACGAGTCCCAGCGGCTGCTGGTCCTGTGGATCGGTCTGTTGGGAGCCATGGCCGCGAGCCGGGATGGACGCCAGCTGCGCATCGATCTGGTTTCCCGTTATCTGGAAGGCCATCTGCGCCGGGCTATCGAGGCCTTCGGCGATCTGCTCACGGCTTCGGTGTCAGGGCTGATCGCCTGGTATGCGCTGGAGTTCGTGCGCGAGAGCTACGCCTTCGGAGACGAACTGGTCGGGGGTATCCCCGCGTGGCTGGTGCAGGGAATACTGCCGCTGGCATTCGCCGTGATCGCCCTGAGGCATCTTGCCGGCGCTGTGGCCGGTGTGCTGGGCCGGCGTCCGGCCCAGGTGCCCGGATCATGACCGTCACCCTGATACTCGGTGCACTTGCCCTGCTCGGCGTGCCTTTGTTCGTGGTCATCGCGGTCGGTGCGCTGTGGGGCTATCACAAATCCGGTATCGATCTGCAGGCGATCGCGATCGAGGTCTTCGGCGTCGCGGAGATGCCGATACTCGCCGCCATCCCCCTCTTCACCTTCGCCGGCTACCTGCTTAGCGAGGGCGGTGCGCCGGCGCGGCTGGTGCGAGTCAGCAGGGTGCTTCTGGGCTGGATGCCGGGCGGCCTGGCGGTCATTTCGCTGGCGGCCTGCGCCGTGTTCACGGCTTTTACCGGGGCTTCCGGCGTCACCATCATCGCTCTCGGTGCGCTGCTGTATCCGGCCCTGCGCCAGGCCGGCTATCCGGAGAACTTCAATCTGGGACTGGTCACCACCTCGGGCAGCCTCGGTCTCCTGTTCGCCCCGTCGCTGCCGCTGATCCTCTACGGCGTGGTGGCCAAAGTCTCTATCGATGACCTGTTCGTGGCCGGGATCCTCCCGGGCACCCTGATGCTGGTGTTGCTGGCGCTATGGAGCTTCTGGGTCAACCGGGGTAACCGTCAGCCTCGCGGTGCTTTCTCCTGGTCCGAGGCGGGCGCGGCGATGTGGGCCGCGCGCTGGGAGATCCCTTTGCCCGTGGTCGTGCTGGGCGGCATCTACAGTGGGTACTTCGCCGTCTCCGAAGCGGCCGCCGTCACCGCGCTCTATGTGCTGGTGATCGAGATGCTGGTGCTGCGGGAGATACCGTGGCGGCGACTTCCGGCGGTCATGCGCGAGTCCATGGTGCTGGTCGGCGGCATCCTGCTGATCCTCGGCGTGTCGCTCGCGTCTACCAATTACATGATCGACGCCGGCGTGCCGCAGATGTTGTTCGCGACAGTCAGCGAGCTTGTCTCCGGTCCGACCAATTTCCTTTGGCTGCTGCTGGCATTCCTGCTGGTGCTGGGCGCGATCCTGGATATATTTTCCGCCATCGTGCTGGTGGTGCCCCTGCTGTTGCCGGTGGCGGCCGCCTACGGTATCGATCCGATCCACCTGGGCATCGTATTCCTGGCCGCCATGCAGCTCGGTTATCTGACGCCACCGGTCGGACTGAATCTGTTCATCGCCAGCTACCGCTTCGACAAGAGCATCACCCAGATCTACATGGCAACCTTGCCGTTCCTGCTGATCCTGCTGGCGGCCGTCGTCGTGATCACGTTCTGGCCGGGCCTGACGCTGGCGCTGCTGTGATGATGGAAATCGACCACCGGGGCAAGGCGGATGCGACGAGTCCGGGGCCGGGTTCGTACCGGGCGCCTGTCTCACATGCCCGGGTCGTCGCGGGGTTGCTGTCGCTGCTGGCGCTCGTCTCCTGCTCACTCGCGGCCGGCGAGATCGACCGACGGCTGGCGTCGATCCGGATGCCGGAGGGCTTCCGAATCCAGGTTTTCATCGACGATATCCCCGATGCGCGCTCGATGGTGCTGGGAGACCGGGACACCCTTTTCGTGGGCACCCGCAAGCGTGGCAAGGTCTACGCTATTCCGCTGAGCGTCGATGCCGCAGGTCACTATGAGGCCGGCAAACCTCAGACGATCGCGCGCAGGTTGCGCTCACCGAACGGTGTGGCATTCCGGGACGGTGCGCTCTACGTCGCCGAAATCAGCCGCATCCTGCGCTACGACGAGATCGAGACGCGGCTCGATCGACCTTCATATGAGGTCGTCCGGGACGACTATCCGACGGCCGGCAGCCACGGCTGGCGATACATCGCTTTCGGTCCGGACGACAAGCTCTACGTGCCCATCGGCGCTCCCTGCAATGTCTGTGATCAGGCAGGCTTCGCCGTGATCACGCGTCTGAACCCGGACGGCAGCGGGCGGGAGGTCTTCGCCGAGGGCGTCCGCAACACGGTGGGGTTCACCTGGCATCCGGACACCGGTGAGATGTGGTTCACCGACAATGGCCGAGACTGGATGGGCGACGATCTGCCGCCCTGCGAGCTCAACCACGCGCCCCGGGCCGGGATGCACTTCGGTTTTCCCCATTGTCACGGCGCAGATATCCCGGATCCGGATTTCGGAGCAGGGCACAGTTGCCAGGACTTCACGCCGCCGGCACGGGAGCTGGGTCCCCATGTGGCGCCGCTCGGCCTGAAGTTCTACACCGGTACCATGTTCCCCGAGACCTACCGCAAGCAGCTGTTTATCGCCGAACACGGTTCCTGGAACCGCAGCGAGCCGATCGGTTACAGGATCATGCTGGTGCGGGTGGAAGAGGACCGGGCAGTGTCCTACGAGACTTTCGCAGAAGGCTGGCTACGGGACGGAAAGTCCTGGGGACGTCCGGTAGACATACTGGTGTTGCCCGACGGCTCGATGCTGGTCTCCGACGACGCCGGCGGCCGCGTCTTCCGTATCACGTACACGCCCGCCTGAAAAGGAGGTAGCCTTAGGCCATGGCCAATCCCGTGACCCGCGTGCTGCGTTTCGGCTGGCGCGCTCTGGACTTCCTGCGCCGCTTCCTGCACCTGCTGCTGATGTTGCTGGTGCTGGGGCTCGTGTTCGCCATCTTCTCGCGCACGCCGGTGATCGTGCCCAGAACCGCGGCGCTGGTCGTGGTCCCGACCGGCACTCTGGTGGAGCAGCTGGAGGGGCGCCCGATCGACCGCGCCCTGAACGAGGCCGGCGGCGACGGCGAGACCCAGACGCTGGTGCGCGACCTGACCAAAGCGATCCTGAGTGCCGCCGACGACCGCCGCATCCAGGCGCTGGTGCTGGATCTGGATCGGATGGAAGGCGGCGGCCTGATCAAGCTGCAGACGGTGGCGGATGCGCTGGCCCGGTTCCGGCAATCGGGCAAGCGTGTGGTCGCCTACGGCAGCGGCTTCGACCAGGCCAGTTACTTCCTCGCGGCCCAGGCCGATGAGGTCTATATGCATCCCCTGGGGGCTGTGTTTCTGCAGGGCTTCGGTTACTACCGCGCCTACTTCGCCGAGGCCGCGGAGGCCTTGTCGATCGATATCAACGTGTTCAGGACCGGCGAGCACAAGTCCTACCACGACTATCTCATCCGGCAGGACATGTCCGATGCGGAGAAGCAGGAAATCCGCGTGTTCCTGGATCAGCTGTGGCGCTCATATAGGGAGAGCGTGGGCGCCGCTCGCGGCATAGAGGCGGATGAACTGCAGCGGATAGCCGATGACTATCTGGACCTGTTGCGCGGGCAGAACGGCGATATGGCGATCCTGGCCCGGCAGGCGGGTCTGGTGGACGAGCTGCTGACAGCGCCCGAACTGGAACAGCGCATGATCGCGATCGTCGGCGCGGACGAGAAATCCGGCAGTTACAGTCAGATCGATCACCGCGACTATCTGGCTGCTCTGGAGCAGAGTCCGGAACGCCAGCGAGGCAGCGAGGTGGCGGTCATCGTGGCCAGCGGCAACATCCTGCCGGGTGACCAGCCTCCGGGTTCCGTCGGCGCCGATTCATTCAGCGAGCTCATCCGCACCGCCCGGGAGCGGGACAACATAGCGGCGGTGGTGCTGCGGATCGATTCGGGCGGCGGCAGTCAGTTCGCTTCCGACCTGATCTATGAGGAGCTGCGGCTGCTCAGAGAGTCCGGGAAACCGGTGCTGACGTCGATGGGCGACCTGGCGGCGTCCGGGGCGTATCTGCTGTCGATCGGTGCCGACGAGGTGTGGGCCCGGCCGGATTCGCTGACCGGCTCCATCGGCGTCACTGCGATGCTGCCCACTTTCGACCGGGCCCTGGGGCGCCTGGGCGTCAACATCGACGGCGTCGGCACCGCGCGCTACACCGGTGATCTGAGTCCCTTGCAAAGCCTGTCGCCCGAGGCGGCGGAGATCCTGCAGATCTCGGTCGACAGCAGCTACCGGCATTTCCTCCGCCAGGTCGCGGACGCGAGAGGCCTGTCACTCAGCGACGTGGAAGCGGTGGCCGGTGGCCGCGTGTGGACCGGCCGTGATGCCCGGCGTCTGGGTCTGGTCGACAAACTCGGCGATCTGGATGACGTTGTGGCCGCCGCGGCGGCCCGCGCTGGTATGGGCGATGACTACCGGATCAACTTCCTGGAACAGGACCTGAGTCTCGAGGAGTCACTCACCCTCGAACTCCTCACCGGTTTCATCAGGACGCCCCTGTTGTCATCCCGGCCATCGGTCGCAGGCTGGCTCGAGCATCTGGCATCCGGGCTCGATCAGGAATTGGGCGGTCTGTTCGAACTCCGTGACCCGCGCGATCTTTACTACCACTGCTTTTGCCAGCTGCGCTGAGCGCCAGCCGCTCAGGTCTGCCAGTCGAGGATGACCTTGCCCGATTGGCCGGAGTTCATGATGT
>CBDTYJ010000105.1:0-8615 GCA_965364575.1 uncultured Gammaproteobacteria bacterium | reverse complement strand
GAGGGCGCCCGACGGCGTGCCGGCCATTTCCTGGTGAACCTGAGCTGGACTGATCTGCTGCAGCGTCGCATCCGCCTTTCCCGGGTCGAGCTGAGGGACGCTGCCCTGGAGATCCGGCGCACCGAGTCCAACCGCTGGCTGCTCGGGACCATCGCCCTGGGCGCTCAGGAGGCGGTGCAGGAGGCAGAACGGGTAGAGGCCGAGGCGGGCTGGGGCTTCGGCATCGACAGCGCGCTGATCGAGGACGTGGCCGTCGACTACCGGGACCCGCTTATCGTGCGCGACTTCGTCGTCGGCGAAGCCGCGCTGCGGGATTTTGCCACCTGGTCGCCGGGTCAGCAGACGGCGGTCCTGCTGGCTCTCTCTTCGGGGGACGCGCGCCTGCGGTTCGAAGGCGATGCGCGTCCCTTCGCCGAGACGTTCGACCTGGATTTCCGCGTCCGCGGTGAACAACTCGACGGCCGTGGACTGGATGCCTTGATAGAAGGGACCGGACTCGAATCCATCGGCGGGACCCTGGAGGTCGACACCCGCACGGTCGTTGTGGTGCCGCCGGGGGAGGAAGAGACATCGATCGAGATCGATGGTCGGCTCGGCATCGAGGCCCTGGACCTGGCCCATGAGTCCGGGAAGATCGCGCTGGACGGCATTAGCTGGGACGGAGTGATCCAGATCGCGCTGGCGGCCGGTGGCCAGAGGATCGTGAGCGAGGGCGAACTCGCGATCGAAGGCACGGACGTGGCGGCGGCCGAAGGAGGAGGCGGTCTGAGCCTTGAAAAATTTACGTGGGACGGCAGGCTGGAACAGGCGCTCGGTGCCGAGGAGCGATCGTTCGCCGCCACCGCCGATCTGGGTTTCGATGGGCTCCGGCTGCAACGGCCGGCCGACGGTGAGGCTTCGGCAGACTCGAGTCTGCTCATGGAATCTTTGCGGATCGAAGAGTCGGAGTTTGCGATGGCTCTCGCCGCCGGCCGGACGGAGGCGTCCTGGCGAGGTGCGCTGCAGATAGTAGCCGCCGATCTCGGGCTGGGGGATTCGAATCTGCTGGTCGGTGCATTGGGGGTCACCGGCTCCGAGTTCGCGATGAGCCTTGCCGGCGGCCAGACGGAAGCGTCCTGGCGAGGCGATCTGCAGATGGAGAAAGCCGGCCTTGCGTCGCAGGATTCGAATCTGACCGCCGCCGATCTGAGCTGGCGGGGCGGGGCCAGCTATTCCGGCGACGGCGCAGAAGACTGGCGCGTGGACGCCGACGGCGATGTGACCGCCACGGCCCTGGGCGTGGCCGGAGCGGACCGTCAGAGCCGGTGGCTAAATCTCGGTCGCCTGCGGGCGACGCTCGCTGAGGCCGGGACAGGTCGGCAGGCCCGACTGGCGGCCGTGGAATTGTCGGAGCTGGACCTATTCGCCCGCGCCGGCGAAGAGGGCGACGGACCTGCCCACGCGGTATCGGTCGCGCAGATCGATGTCGGCGGTATCGACGTGGCCCGAGACGGCATCGGCGTCGGTGAGATCGTCATCCGGGATCCGAATCTCTGGATAGAGCGCGAGCGCGACGGAACCCTGGAGATTTCCGGATCGACCGGGGCCGATGACGGAGCCGGCGACGATACCGGCAGCGCCGCCGAAGCATCAGGCGAGCAGTCCGAGGCGGATACGGCCATCAGGCTGGCCGGCTTGCGGACAGAGGGCGAGGCGCGCCTGACCTACGTGGACCGTTCGGTGCGGCCCGTCGGGCGTTTCGAGTTGACCCCCCTGGAGGTCAGCGTCGGCGTGATCGACAGCGCGGCACGGGATCAGGATACGCCGATTGACCTCAAGGCGTCGCTGGGCCGCTACGGGCGACTGGCGTTCGCGGGCGATATCCGACCGCTGGCTTCGCAGACTTACGTCAGCGGCGAGGGCAAGCTGCAGTCGATCGACATGATCGCCCTCGACGGCTTCGCCCGCAGGGCCATCGGCTACTCCATCGAGAGCGGGACCCTGAGCGCCGATATCGCCGTCGAATTGCAGCAGCCCAAGCTGGATTCGGTCGCCGACCTGACCATCCGCAAGCTGAAGATCGAACCGCTCGAGCCGGACCAGCAGGATGAGTTTTCCACCGAACTCGGCGTGCCGCTGGGCGTGGCGCTGGGGCTGCTCGAAGACGATCAGGAGACCATCAAGCTCGAAGTCCCACTTCGCGGAGACGTATCGGATCTTTCCGTCGGTTTTGGCGATGCCCTGCGCACGGTGATGCAAAAAGGCCTGATGGTCGGCATGCGGACCGCGGCCACCACTTACTTCGCCCCGCTCTGGCCGGCTCTCGCGGCCACCAAGCTGTTCGCGGCGGCGTCGAAGCTGAGCTTCAGACCCGTGGTCTTTCCTCCGGGCGGAGCCGAGATGACCGCCGATCAGATCGCCTATGCGGGGCAGATGGCGGATCTTCTGGCGAAGCGGCCAAAGGTCAGCCTGACCCTTTGCGGCCGTGCCGTCGCCGCGGATTTCGCCGCGCTTTATCCGGCCGCCGGCGGTGAGCCGGACGAATCGCAGCGGGAGAGCCTGGAAGAGCTCGCCCGGGCCCGGCACGAGAGCGTCAAGGACACTCTGGTCGAGGCGGGTCTCGATCCTGCCCGGCTGGTGACCTGCCGGGCCGAGGCGAGTCCCGCCGACGAGGGTGAGCCCAGAGTCGACTTCGGCGTCTGAGCCACCCGCTATTTGACCCGCCGGGCGCCGCGTTCCTAGACTCTGGCGCTTCGGGCCGGCGGCCCCAGCGGAGAACCAGCGTGCCCCAGAGCCTCGGATTGAGCCCGAAGGCCTATGTGCCTCTCAAGCAGGGTGAAAACTATCCGCCCTACGTCCCGTCCGCGGCCGACACCCCGGAGTTCACCCTCAAGGCGATCCTCCTAGGCATCCTGTTCGGCATCATCTTCGGCGCCGCTAACGCCTATCTCGGTCTGCGCGCCGGTCTGACGATCAGTACCTCTATCCCGGTGGCGGTGATGACCGTGGCCGCTTTCCGTGCCCTGCGCAGCGTCGGTCATCCGGGTTCGCTGCTGGAAGCCAATCTTTCACAGACGGTCGGTTCCGCCTCGAGCTCGGTGGCCAGCGGCGTGATCTTCACTCTCCCGGCCCTGTTCCTGTGGGGCCTGTCTCCGGGCTTGCTGCAGATGACCGTACTGGCGATGAGCGGTGGTCTGCTGGGCGTGTTGTTCATGATCCCGTTGCGCCGGTTTCTGATCGCCCGTGAGCACGGCAAACTCCCTTATCCGGAGGGCACCGCCTGCGCCGAAGTGCTGGTGGCCAATGAGATCGGCGGCAGCCGCGCCCGCTTCGTTTTTTTCGGCCTGGCGGCGGGCGCCGCATTCAAATTCCTCACCTCCTGGCTCAAGGTGATCCCGGACCATCTCACCCTGAAGATCCCGTTCCTGCGCAAGGGCGAGCTGGGCATGGACGTGTCTGCCGCGTTGTTCGGAGTCGGCTACATCCTCGGCCCGCGCATCGCCGCGATCATGGTCGGCGGCGGTCTGTTGTCCTGGCTGGTGATCATCCCGGCCATCGACTGGTGGGGCGCGGAGCGGATGCTCCCCTTGTATCCGGAGACCGAGCGCCTGATCCGGGACATGTCCGCGAGCCAGATCTGGACCCGCTATGTGCGCTACATCGGTGCCGGCGCCGTCGCCACCGCCGGAATCCTGACCCTGATCCGGAGCCTGCCGCTGATGATGGAGAGTTTCCGCGTCGGCGCCGGTCAGCTCCGCGCCCGGCTTGGCGCCGGGGAGGCAGAGGCCATGCCGCGTACCGATCGCGATCTGTCTTTGCTCGTGGTGGGCGCCGGCGCGGTGGTCATCGCCCTGCTTCTGGCGGTGGTGCCCGCCGGTTTTTCCAGCCTCGGGTCGGTGCTGGCGCGGGCGGTGGCGGCGGCCTGCGTGCTGGTGTTCGCGTTCTTCTTCGTCACCGTCGCTTCCCGCATCGTCGGTCTGGTCGGTGTCACCAGCAACCCGACCAGCGGCATGACCATCGCGGCATTGCTCGGGACTTCCGGCATCTTCCTGTTGCTGGGATGGACCGATATGGCCGGCAAGGCGGCAGCCCTGACGGTCGGCTGCGTGGTCGCCATCGCGGCATCGATCGCGGGGGATACGTCCCAGGATCTGAAGACCGGGTTCCTGCTCGGCGCCACGCCCGCCAGACAGCAGACCGGGGAACTGATCGGCGTATTGAGTTCCGCGACCTTCGTCTGTCTGTCCGTATTGCTCCTGGCCAAGACTTTCGGTTTCGGCAGCGCCGAGTTGCCGGCGCCCCAGGCGACCCTGATGAAGCTGGTGATCGACGGCGTCATCGATCAATCCCTGCCCTGGGGGCTGGTCTCCCTCGGCGTGCTGATCGCCTTCGTCTGCGAGTTGTTGCGCATCCCCTCGCTGCCGTTCGCGGTCGGGGTCTATCTGCCCGTGTCGACCATGACGCCGCTGTTCTTCGGCGGCCTGATCCGATGGTGGGTCGAGCGTCGGTCGCCGGATCGGCACACCTCGGAGATCCGGCGCGAGCGGGGCATCCTGCTGGGCAGCGGATTCGTCGGCGGGGAAGGGCTGCTGGGGGTGGCGCTCGCCGGCGCCGCCCTGTTGCTGGGCCGCCGCCCCGACGGTCTCGGCACCGACTGGATCGGAGCGCAGTGGCTGGTGCCCTTCGTCGGTCTGCTGGCCTTCATCGCCTTCGCCACGTGGTTCTTCCGTCTCGTCATCCAGCCCCTGAGAGACGATGACAAGCCGGCGACGGGACCCTGATGGCGTAGCGGAAAAGTCGATCCGGAGATAAGCTGGGGTCCGGCCGCCAACGCAGCGAGCGTCGCAATCTCATGGAACAGCTCGAAAGTCTCGACTCCGCGTTTATCTATCTGGAGACGCGCAACGCGCCGATGCACATCGGCAGCGTGCAGATCTATGAGGGCACCGAGCGCCGATTCGACTTTGCTCGATACAGGGAGCTGGTCCGGTCACGGCTGCCTCTTTCGCCGGTATTCCGGCGCCGGGCGGTCCGCGTCCCCATGAACCTGGGGCGGCCCTACTGGGTGGAAGATCCCAACTTCGATCTGGACCTGCATCTGGAGCACGTCAGTCTGCCTCGGCCGGGTGGCTGGAAAGAGCTCCGTGCGCTGGCCCAGGACCGCTTTTCGTCGCCCCTGGACCCGCACCGGCCGCTGTGGTCGATGACTTTCGTCGAGGGACTGGACGGCATCTCCGGTCTGCCGCCGGGTTCATTCGCCGTTATCTCGAAGATTCATCATGCGGCCGCCGACGGCATGGGTGGCGTCGACCTGTTCTCTGCACTCTGGGATCAGACACCGGTTGGCCGGAGTCGCTTGCCGCGGGACCGCTGGAAACCGGAGCCGCTGCCCAGACGGAGTGGCTTGCTCGGTCGGACGGTCAGCCATCTGGTCGGGCAGCCCGCTGCGCTGGCCCGTGCAGCCGGCGCGCTGGTCAAGGGCAGCGTCGGCATCGGCCGGGAACTGTTGACCGGTGACAAACAGAGTCCCCGTCTCCTGTTCAACGCGCCGCGCACGCGCTTCAACGACACCATCGAGACCCAGCGCAGCTTCGGTGGTATCACGCTGCCCCTGGCGGGCATCAAGGAGATCAAGGATCGGGTCGAGGGGGCTACGGTCAACGACGTCGTGCTGGCCGTGTGCGCAGGCGCCCTGCGTGCTTATCTGCAGGACAAGGATGAACTGCCCGAGGCACCGCTGGTGGCCATGGCGCCGATCTCGGTGCGCAAAGAGATGGAGCGGGGCAGCAACCGGGTCTCTGCCATGCTGGTAAACCTGGCCACCGACGTCACCGATCCGGAACAGCGTTTTCGCAGCATCCTCAAGAGCACTCAGGACAGCAAGGCCTACACCAAGGCGATCGGCGCGGCGACGCTCACTGACTCTACCCAGGTGGTGCCATTTTCACTGGCCACCGCCGCTTCGCGCCTCTACAGCCGCATGCACGTGGCCAGCTATCACCGGCCCCCGTTCAACCTGATCATCACCAACGTCCCGGGTCCGCGCATGACCCTCTATCTGGGTGGGGCGAAGATGACCAATGTGTTCGGTATGGCGCCGGTGCTGGACGGCCTCGGCATGATCATGGTGGTAGTCAGCTATGCCGAGCATCTTACTATCAGCGTCAATGCATCCCGGCATCAGCTGCCGGATCCGGATCTGCTGCTGAAACACTTGCTCAGCGCCTATGACGAGATTGAGCAGGCGATCTGCGGTGCGTCTTCGGCGGCGGGCCGCAAGACGACCAGCAAGCCCGGACAGCGCGTCAAGACCGCAGCGGCCGGCAAGTCCAAAAGCCGCGTTAAGCGCAAGATCCGGAAGAAGGAACGCAAGACTCCGGCCGGTAAGTCCGGGCGCAAGTCTGCGGCGACGTCCCGCTCGCCGAAATCCGCGGCGCCGAAAAAGAAACGGAAATCCGGGGCGGCTCGGCGGGGTGCCCGATCTTGAGTGCCCCGGCCGAGAGCGTTGGCCGGCCGTCATGGCTGCTGCAATTGCTCGAGGCCCGCGCGATCCCGGAGCTGGGCGCCTTCGCCTACTTCTATCCGCTACTGCGCATGGCGCCAAGGGGGGACGGGCATCCGGTGCTGGTGCTGCCGGGTTTCCTGACCACCGGCGCCTCCACCTTCCCGCTGCGCCATTTCCTCAAGGCTCTCGGTTACAAAGGGCACCGCTGGAAGCTGGGCCGTAACCTCGGTCCGGTCGGCGCCAAGGAATACGAGGTGCTGAGCCGGCTCAAGGAGCTGCGCCATCGCTACGGACGCAAGGTCAGCCTGATCGGCTGGAGTCTGGGCGGTCTCTACGCCCGGGAACTCGCGTGGATCGCGCCCGACGACGTGCGCATGGCGATCACCCTGGGCAGTCCCTTCCGCCATCATCGCGCCACCTCGGTGAGCTGGCTCTATGAGGATCTCAGCGGTCAGGAGGAGGCACATATGGACGAAGTGATCCGCCACCGCATGGACCAGCCGCCGCCGGTGCCGAGCACCGCCATCTATTCCCGCAGTGACGGTGTCGTCCCCTGGCGGGCTTCCGTGGAACGCGACGCCGAGCGCGCCGAGAACATCCGGGTGGAAGGCAGTCACTGCGGACTGGGACACAACCCGCTGGTGTTGTGGGCCATCGCCGACCGGCTGGCCCAGGCCGAAGGCGAATGGCGGCCATTCCGGCGCGAGGGCTGGCGCCGTCTGTTGTTCCCGCGGCCCGATACGCTCTGACCGGGCGGCTCAGAGCGTCTCTTTGGGTGCCGCCACCGGTTCGTGATGCGCGGCCGGCAGGTGGCCCCCGGCCAGACCCGGCGGACCGGTCGCCCCCGCGTCCGGTGGCATGGGATAGCCCATATCCTCTTCGGGCACCGAGGGTTCCAGATGGGCCGCATGGTGTCGGTAGTACCATTTGATCCAGAACGGGGCTACCAGGGTGGTGTAGGCGATCACCAGGATCAGCACGTCATAAATGCCCCCGTCGAGCAGGCCCGAGTCCCGGCCCAGCTCGGTGAATACCAGGCCCACCTCGCCCCGGGGCACCATGCCCATGCCGACCAGCACCCGTCGCTCGGCCGGCTCCCGGATCACCATGGCGCCGGCGAATTTGCCGACGATGGCGACCACCAGCATCACGATGGAGAAGGTCCAGATGAACCCGGAGCTCCAGTCCACCAGCTGGAGGTTCAGCGACAGCCCGATCTGGACGAAGAAGATCGGCGTGAACAGGCGGACGATGGGCTTCATCTGATCGCGGATCAGGTCGGCGAAGCCCGGGTCCGCCGCCAGCGCCACGCCGAAGGGCAGGAAGAATCGACGGGACAGCGCCAGACCCGCGGCGAAGCCGCCCAGCAACTCCGGCGCGCCCATGAAATGGGCCATCCCCGAGAACACCAGCACCAGCGCCACCATGGCGGTGGGGATGAGGCCGGGGACCCCGCTGGAGGCCTCGAAGCGGTGGATCAGATAGGAGATGGATTTGGCCGCGGCCGGCGCGATCATAAAGAAGACGCTGACGAACAGCGCGATCCGCAGGGCATTGGTCCAGGCCACTTCGCCGGCCACCGCGAATTCGTAGAGCAGGGCCAGCAGGATAACGCCCATGACGTCGTCCAGCACGGCTGCGCCCAGGATCACCTGGCCTTCGATGCTGTGTCGTCGGCCCAGGTCCGTCAGCACGCGGACGGTGATACCGATACTCGTGGCGGTCAGGGTGCCACCGAGCACCAGGGATGCCAGTACCGGAAGATCGAAGGTGTAATGGGCGACGCCGTAGCCCAGCGCGAACGGCACGACGAAGCCGCCGATGGCTACCGTCAGGGATTTCGCTCCCGCATGCACCAGCCGGTTGACGTCCGCATCGAGACCCACCTCGAACAGCAACAGGATGATGCCGATCTCGGCCAGCAGGTGGAGCATCTCGGAGGTTTCCAGCACGCCCAGCAGCGAGGGGCCGAGGACGATGCCGGCCATCAGCTCGCCGATCACCGGTGGCATGCCCCAGCGTACGGCGAGTTCGCCGAACAGGCGGGCGGCCATCAGCACCATGGCCAGCTGGAGCAGGAAGACATGAACTTCCATGCCTTCACTATATATTCTGGACTCAGACTTTTCCG
>CBDTYJ010000104.1:0-8710 GCA_965364575.1 uncultured Gammaproteobacteria bacterium | reverse complement strand
TTCGGTTATGGCATCCGTTACGATTACGGCCTGTTCCGTCAGGAGATCGGCCCCGACGGCGCCCAGATCGAGCACCCCAACAACTGGCTCAAGTTCCGCAACCTGTGGGAGATCAAGCGCGAGGACGTCCGGTATCAGGTGCCCATGGGCGGTCACTGGGTTGCCTACCGGGACGACGCCGGCGAGATCCGTGAGGAGTGGCGCGACGCGGAGATCATCGAGGCCGTGGCCTATGACACGCCGATCCCGGGCAATAACAACCAGACCGTCAATCATCTTCGGCTGTGGGGGGCTCGCAACGGCGAAGAGATCGATCTGCGCCGCTTCAACCATGGCGACTTCACCGGGGCGCTTGAGGCGAAGAACCTGGCCGAGGCGATCAGCTACGTCCTCTACCCGGACGACTCCAGCGAGGCGGGGAAGCTGCTCCGGATCAAGCAGGAATATTTTTTCGTCAGCGCCAGTCTGCAGGACATCCTCCACGAGCATCGGGAGTCGGGCTACACGCTGGAACAGATCCCGGACCAGATCACGATCCAGCTCAACGACACCCATCCGGCCCTGGCGATCCCGGAGCTGATGCGCCTGCTGTGCGACGAGCACGGCATGGACTGGGATGCGGCCTGGGACATCACCCGGCGTACCTTCAATTACACCAACCACACCCTGCTGCCCGAGGCCCTGGAGACCTGGCCGGTGTCCATGCTCGAGCGGGTCGTGCCGCGTCATCTCGACATCGTCTACCGCATCAACCGCCATTTCCTCGATGAGGTCAACGAGCGCTATCCGGGAGACAATGATCGGCGCCGGCGGATGTCCATCATCGACGAGGCGGGCCACGACGGGCGCCGCGCGCGGATGGCGTGGCTGGCGACCATCGGTAGCGGCAAGGTCAATGGCGTCGCCGAACTCCATTCCCAGCTGGTCCGCGAGACCATCTTCAGGGATTTCGACGAGTTCTATCCGGGCAAATTCGTCAACGTGACCAATGGCGTGACACCCCGGCGCTGGCTCAAGGTCGCCAACCCCGGGCTGGCCGGCCTGATCACCGACCGCATCGGCCGCGGCTGGGAAAACGATCTGGAGCAGCTGCGCGGGATCGAGGCGTTCCTCGACGACGACGATTTCCTCGGGCAATTCGCCGCAGTCAAGAAGGCCAACAAGGAGCGCCTGGCGGCGTTCGTCAAACGGGATATGGGGCTGACCATCGACCCCGACTCCATGTTCGACGTGCAGATCAAGCGGATCCACGAGTACAAGCGGCAGATGCTAAACCTGTTGCACGTGCTGACGCGTTACTATCGTATCCGGGCGAAGCCGGACGGCGACTGGGTGCCGCGCACGGTCGTGTTCGCCGGCAAGGCGGCGCCCGGCTATACCGTAGCCAAGTGGATCATCCAGCTGATCAATAACGTGGCCGGCACCATCAACAACGACCCGCTGGTCGGCGATCTGCTAAAGGTCGTTTTCGTGCCCAATTACAACGTGTCCAGAGCCGAGATCATCATCCCGGCGGCGGACCTCTCGGAGCAGATCTCCACCGCAGGCATGGAAGCGTCCGGCACGGGCAATATGAAATTCGCGCTGAATGGGGCCGTGACGATCGGCACCCTCGACGGCGCAAACGTCGAGATAAAAGAGGAAGTGGGGGACGACAACATTTTCATTTTCGGTCTCACCGCCGAGGAGGTCGCAGCTCGCAGAGCCGGGGGTTATTACCCCATCGAGATCTCCCGCAACAACCCGGAACTGAGCCATATCCTCCACCAGGTCTCGGAGGGCGATTTCTCGCCGACCGACCTGCGACGCTTCAAGCCCCTGGTCAACCGCCTTATCGACGACGGTGAATATTTCCTGGTGCTGGCCGATTACGAGGCCTACCTGGGAGCCCAGGATCGCGTCGATGAAGTGTTCCGTGATCAACCCCGGTGGATACGCATGGCGCTGCTCAATACCGCTCGGGTTGGCAGGTTCTCCAGCGACCGCTCGATCGGCGACTACGCCAGGAACATATGGAAGCTCCCGCCTATCGGCTGAGACGGGCCGGGCAACCGGCGGAGCAGAGGGGAACGGAAAAATGACAGAAGAAGACGTTCTTATCCTCGAGGAATTATCAGGGGCACTCTGCGCGGTCCCCTTCACGGCACTGGGCCTGCATTCTGCCGCCGGCGGTGCCGGACTGGTGTTGAGGGTATGGCAGCCGGACACCGAGTGGATCGAGGTCATGGATACCCGGGGAAAGCGGGATCTGGGCCGCATGGAGCGATGCTCGGAATCGGACCTGTTCGTGCTCCGGCTGCCGCGCCGCCGCAAGCCGTTCCCGTATCGATTACGGATCTGCCGGCATGGTCACACCCATGAGACGCCGGACACCTATGCCTTCCGCACCAGCGTGTTTGCCGATCAGACGCCCGACCCGATCCGCCTGCACAACAATCTCGGCGCAAAGCTGGTCGACCTCACGGGCGACGGTGGTGAACGGGCGGCAGGCACGTTGTTCTCGGTCTACGCACCCTCGGCCAGAGCGGTCAGCGTGGTCGGCGACTTCAACGACTGGGACGGCCGCTGTCATCCGATGCAGAGCAGCGAGGAGGGCATCTGGCGCCTGTTCGTGCCGGGACTCGGGCATGGGACCCTTTACAAGTATGAGATCAAGGGACCCGGTGGCAACCTGTTGCCCTCGAAGTCGGATCCTTTCGGTTTTTTCTCGGAGCAACCCCCCGGCAATGCTTCGATCGTCTACGATCGGGATGCCTATCAGTGGCAGGACCGCGACTGGTGTGAACGGCGGGATGGCGAGGGCTACAGGAACGACCGTCCGGCAGCCATCTACGAAGTTCACCTGGGTTCCTGGCGCCGCCACGAGGACGGCCGCCATCTCAGTTACCGGGAACTGGCCGACGAGCTGATCCCCTATCTCAAGTCGCTGGGATATACACACCTGGAGCTGCTGCCGGTGATGGAGCATCCGTTCCTCGGCTCCTGGGGCTATCAGCCTACCGCCATGTTCGCCCCCACCAGTCGTTACGGGCCGCCGGATGATTTCAAGTATTTCGTCGACCGCTGTCATCAGGCCGGCCTGGGTGTGATCCTCGACTGGGTGCCGGCACATTTCCCCGGTGACGAGCATGGCCTGGCACGTTTTGACGGCACCGCCCTGTTCGAGCATCCGGACCCCCGCAGGGGCTGGCATCCGGACTGGAACACCTTTATCTACGACTACGGCCGGCCCTTCGTCCGCGACTTCCTGATCAGCAGCGCGCAATTCTGGATCGAGGAGTTTCACGTCGACGGTCTCCGCGTGGACGCAGTGGCCTCGATGCTCTATCTGGATTATTCACGCAACGACGGGGACTGGCTGCCGAACATCCATGGCGGCAACGAGAACCTGGAAGCGATCGAGCTGACCCGGCAGATGAACACGGTGCTCCATCGCGAACATGCGGGGGTCATGACCATCGCCGAAGAGTCCACGGCCTGGCCCAAGGTCTCCCGGCCGACCTATGAGGGAGGGCTGGGCTACGGTTACAAATGGAACATGGGCTGGATGCACGACACCCTCAGCTACATGAGCAAGGATCCGGTCTATCGGAAGTTCCATCATGGCGACCTGACTTTCGGCCTGGTGTACGCTTTCGACGAGCATTTCATCCTGCCCCTGTCTCACGATGAAGTCGTCCATGGCAAGGGGTCCATGCTGGGCAAGATGCCCGGTGACGAGTGGCAGAAGCATGCCAATCTCCGCCTCTATTACGGATTCATGTACGGCCATCCGGGCAAGAAGCTGGTCTTCATGGGCGGCGAATTCGGCCAGGTGAGGGAGTGGAATCACGATGCCCAACTCGACTGGTTCCTGCTGGACCAGCCGCTGCATCGGGGGCTCCACCGGATGGTCAGCGATCTCAATCATGTCTATGTCAGGGAGCCGGCCCTGAGCGAGGCGGATTATTCACCAGCCGGATTCGAGTGGATCGACCATACCGCTGCCGAAGACGGTGTCCTGAGTTTTATCCGTTACACGGCCGATCGGGACCAGCACGTGGTGGTGGTGTGCAACTTTACGCCGGTGGTCCGCCATGCCTATCCGGTCGGCGTCCCGGAAGGCGGCACCTATCATGAATTGTTCAACTCGGACGCGGAACTCTATGGCGGCAGCAACGTGGGCAATGCCGGCAGAGTGATCGCCGGCGACGAACCCGCTAACGGACGACCCCATTCGCTGTCGCTGGTGCTGCCGCCGCTGGCCACCGTGTACTTCAAACCGGTCCGCTGAGCCGGGCCCGGCGGCGCAGACGGAGCAATAGGGCGGATGGACCTGCGTGATTTTGGCGCCACCGGATTGTCGGTCACGCCGCTGGGTTTCGGCGCCATGCAGATCGGCGATCCCGCCATCGGGGACCGCGCAGCCGGCCGGCTGCTGAATCAGGTCCTGGACCTGGGCGTGGGACTGATCGACACGGCGCGCTCCTACGGGTTCTCGGAAGCGCGCATCGGTCGCCATCTGTCCCGGCGCCGGGAGGAGTTCCTGCTGTCGACCAAGCTCGGTTATGGCGTCGAGGGCTGTGAGGACTGGACCTACGATTGCATCAGCCGGGGCGTCGACCGGGCACTCTCGATGCTCAGGACCGACCGCATCGACGTGGCCCATCTGCATTCATGTCCCGCGGGCGTGTTGTCGTCAAACGGCGTGCTCGACGCCCTGGCCGCCGCAAGGGAACAGGGCAAGGTCGGCTGCGCCGCATATTCCGGCGACAACGATGCCCTCAGCGTGGCGGTCGAATCCGGCCTGATCCAGTCGGTGCAGGCTTCGGTGAGCCTGTTCGACCAGGCCAATCTGCGGCGGCGCCTGCCCGCCGCCGCCGATGCAGGTCTGGCGGTCATCGGCAAGCGCACGCTGGGCGCTGCACCCTGGCGCATGGGGACAGATCCGGGGCCGCCCGAGGCGGAGTACCGCCGACGCTACCAGGCCATGGCGGCCTCGCTCCCGGAAGCATCCGAGATGGCGGGGATCGCGCTAAGATTCGCCGTATTCGCGCCCGGTGTGACCTGTGTCCTGGTAGGCGGCACACGGATCGATCATCTTCAGGACAATATCGCCGCTGTCGAGCGGGGTCCGTTGCCCGCGTCGATCCTGGCGCGGATAGACGAAGTCTGGGCACACTGCGGTGCAGAGTGGGACAGCGTAGTCTGAGCATGAGCGACGCCCATAACGAGATCCTCCCCGGCCGGCCCGCGCCGCTGGGCGCCCACCTCACCCAGGGCGGCGTCAACTTCGCGATCTACTCGTCGTCGGCGGAGGCCGTGGAGGTGTGCCTGTTCGACGGCAGCGGCGCCGAGATCCGTCGCGTCGGGCTGCGCGAACGCACCGGTGATATCTGGCACGGCCTGGTCCCCGGCCTCGCGGCCGGCCAGCATTACGGTTACCGGATCCACGGCCGCTACGCGCCCCATCACGGTCATCGGTTCAACGAGAACAAGCTGCTGATCGACCCCTACGCCCGCCGGATCACCGGCACGTTCGAGTGGCGTCCGGAGATCTTCGGCTATACGCCGGAGGAGGGGCACGCCTGGCAGAAGGACTCGAGGGACAGCGCGCCCTGGGTGCCGCGGTCCGTGGTGGTAGACCGCCGTTTTGACTGGCAGGGCGTGGATCGTCCCGCGGTGCCATGGAACCGGAGCGTGGTCTACGAGATGCACGTCAAGGGCTTCACCCGCCTGCATCCGGAGGTCCCGGAGGCGCTGCGTGGGACTTACCTGGGCCTGGCCGAGCCGGCGGTGCTCGATTACCTGCAGGGGCTGGGCGTGACCGCGGTCGAACTGATGCCCTGTCAGGCGTTTCTCAGCGAAAGCCGGTTGCTTGAACTGAATCTCAGCAACTACTGGGGATACAACCCCATCGCCATGTTCGCACCCCATCCCGCGTACGCCGTCGACGACCCGGTGGATGAATTCCGGCAGATGGTCAGGGCCCTGCACCGGGCCGGCATCGAGGTCATCCTCGACGTGGTCTTCAACCACACCGCCGAGGGGGGTGCCGGCGGACCCATGCTGAGTTTCCGGGGCATCGATAATCACAGCTACTATCTGCTCGATCCGGGCGACCTCAGTTCCTATGTGAACTTCAGCGGCTGCGGCAATACCCTGGACGTCTCCAAGCCGGCCACGTTGCGGCTGGTGACCGATTGCCTGCGCTATTGGGTCAACGAGATGCAGGTGGATGGTTTCCGGTTCGATCTGGCGCCTAGCCTGGCCCGTCGGGGCGCTGTGTTCGAGCGCGACGGCGCATTCTTTGCTTCGCTCTACCAGGACCCGGTCCTCAGTCAGGTCAAATTGATCGCGGAGCCCTGGGACGTGGGACCGGCCGGCTACCGTCTGGGCCATTTCCCGCCGCCCTGGGCGGAGTGGAACGACCGCTACCGCGAGACGGTCCGGCAGTTCTGGCGCGGGGATGCCGGCAAAATCCCCGAATTCGCCGAGCGCATCGCCGGATCCAGCGATTTCTTCCGCACGCCCGGTCGCCATCCCGTGGCCAGCGTCAACTACGTGGCCTGCCACGACGGATTCACTCTCGCCGATGTGGTCAGTTACAACCACAAGCACAACCAGGCCAACGGCGAAGAGAACCGGGATGGTTCCAGTCACGGGTCCAACTGGAATTGCGGACAGGAAGGGCCGAGTGGGATCCCACGCATCCGCCGTCTGCGCCGCCAGCAGATCCGCAACATGCTGGCGACGCTGTTCCTCTCCCAGGGCGTGCCGATGCTCCAGGCCGGAGACGAGTTCGGGCGCACCCAGCGCGGCAACAACAATGCCTACTGCCAGGATAACGAGATCTCCTGGCTGGACTGGGATCTGTCGGAGGATGAACTGGCGATGCAGGATTTCGTCCGCCGCCTGATCCGGCTGCGGCTCGATCATCCGGTGTTCCGTCGCGAGACCTTTCTCGAGGGCGTGGCGCATCCCGAATCCGCGCTGAAGGACGTCACCTGGCTGCGGGAGGACGGCGAGGAGATGACAGAGACCGACTGGCGCCAGATCTCCCGTCAGAGCCTGGGCGTATTGCTGGACCGCACCGGCGTCGATCTGAGCCGCCGCCGGCAGCATGAGACCGGACCGGGTGACAGCTTCCTGATGTTGTTCAATGCCGCCGACGATGCGACCGAGTTCACCGTGCCGGCCCCGATCACCAGCGAGATCTGGGAGGTGGTGTTCGACACCCGGGAGGAGGGGGCGACCGTGCCGGCCCACAGTTTCCGCGCGGGCAATCAGTATGTGCTGGAGGCCCGGACGATGGCGCTGCTGGCCGATCGCGGCTGAAATCGCTCTCGCCGGGCGGATCCCGGGGTACGGGAAAACCGAAGTACCTCCGCCGGGGGAATGCCGCTATGCTCGGCCAGTCGCCGTTTTGGGCTCTGTTTTCGTGGGCAATACCTGGTGGCGGCGTACCCGCCGCCGTAGGAGCGGCGGGTACAAGAAAATAGAAAAAATCGGTGACCGCGTTGGCGACTGACCCCGACACCGGATCACCAGGAGGAGAGCCCTTGTTGCGACGGATGATTTCCGCGTACCCCACGCACGGAGCATCGACGACTCCGAGTCCGTCGCACCCGACACCGGTCCCGGCCGGGCCGACAATTCTTACCTGCACGACGCGTGATACGGGCGGCCGCCACTGCCCCGTCCGCCTCACCGATCGGAGATAAGCCATGACAGCTGCAACCAGCCTGAAGCGGTTCGGTATTCTCATCGCCACGGCCTCCCTGGTGCTTGGCGCCTGTACCCCGGATACGGACGGCGGCAGCGGACCGCCGGTGGTCCAGCAGCAGCCCGTCACGACGACGACGGGTTTCAACTTCGTACAGCTCGGATCCTTCAGCGTCGGCAATGCACCCACCAATGCGGTCTTCTCGGGCGGCGTGGCGACGGGGAACGCCTGGGTCATCCGCGACGGCGACACGGGCGTGGTCACGTTCTCGACCCCGACCCGGGACACGAGTCTCACCCTCGAAGGATTGACGCCGGCGGCCAGCGCGGCGCTGTTCGCCAAGGCCGGTCTGCCACGCCGCCTGTCCAAGGCCACCTGTGGTCTCAGCGACCAGGGCAATGACAACAGCGAGGCGCTGGGCCAGAACATGTTCATGCGCGGTGCCTTCAATGACTGGGGGAACCCCTCGCCCACGGACGAATTCCTGTTTATCAATTTCGGCGAAAACATCTACCAGGCCGAGTTCGAGATCGCCGCGGGCGAATACAACTACAAGGTGGGATCAGCCGGCTGGGAGGTCGAGCGCGCGACCACGCCGGACGATAGGCTCGAAGTCGGCGACTCCCAGGCCCTGGTGGATCCCGGCCCGGGCGGCCCCGAGGGCGTGCTCAACGTGCCCGTCGACGGCTGCTACAACTTCACGATCGACTTCACCGACGTCGAAAATGCCGTCATGACCTACACCGAGGTCGTCCTGGATGACGGTGACGGCGGCGGTGGTGTCCCAGCTACCTGCGGCGTCACCGACCAGGGCCTGGACAACAGCGAGGCCCTGGGTCAGAACATGTTCATGCGCGGTGGCTTCAATGACTGGGGCAACCCGTCCCCCACCGACGAATTCCTGTTCGTCAACTTCGGCAGCGGCATCTATGAGGCCGAATTCGAGATGGTCGCGGGTGAGTATAACTACAAGGTGGGCTCCGCCGGCTGGGAGGTCGAACGTGC
>CBDTYJ010000103.1:0-8727 GCA_965364575.1 uncultured Gammaproteobacteria bacterium | reverse complement strand
TTCAAGAAGCTGCTGCGCAACATCGCGCTGGCGGTACTGGTCCTCAGCCTCGTCATCCCCTGGCTGCCGATCCCCGAATCGGAGATCGAGGAATTGCCGGAGGTGCCCCAGCGCTACGCGAAGCTGATGCTGGATAAGCCGAAGCCGCCACCGCCACCGCCCGTGGTTCAGGAAACCGAACCCGAGCCCGTCCCGGTGGAGGAAAAGGTCCAGCCGGTGGAGAAAGTGGTCGAGGAAAAGTCGCCGGAGCCGGCACCCACGCCCGAGCCGGCCCGCGAGCGGGCGGCCAAGGCCGGGTTGATGGCCTTCGCCGACAGTCTCGCCGATCTGCGCGAGAACGACGCGGTCGCCGCAGTCACCAACAATCGTGATCTGGCCGCGGGCGAAGCCCTCAGCGCCCACAACGAGCGCTCGGTGATCACTTCCCGGGCCGGCAAGGCCAGTGGCGGCATCAACACCTCCGGCCTCAGTCGAAATACCGGCGGCAGCGGTCTTGCCGGCCGCAGCACCACCCAGGTGGCCAGCGGTCTTGGCGGCAGCGGTGCCGGTTCCGGCGCGGTCGGCACCGGTGGTGGCGACGGCCGCCTGGCTGCACGCAGCCGGGAGGAGATCGAGCTGGTGTTCGACAAGAACAAGGGCGCGATCTATGCCCTGTACAACCGGGCGCTGCGCAAGGATCCGTCTCTGCGAGGCAAGCTGGTACTTAGCCTGACCATCGCTCCGAGCGGCCAGGTGACTGACGTCAAGATCGTCTCCAGCGAGTTGGCGGATGAGGAATTCCAGCGCAAGCTCATGGCGCGGGTGCGAATGTTCCGGTTCGAGGAGAAGGACGTGGCCACGGTCACTACGACCAAGCCCATAGACTTCTTCCCGGCCTAGGCGCACCGGCGTGAAGGCTCTGTTGCTGGTCACGGGCGCCGCGCTGCCGCTGATGACAGCGGCAGCCGGCGACCTGCGCCTGGTCGGGACCGTCATGCTCGACGGCGACGCGGCCGGGCCGTCCCATGCCGTATTCGAGACCGATGATTATCGACACCTGATCGTCGAGCAGGGCCAGGAGATCGAGGGCTGCTTCCTGGCCGAGATCGGAGCGCGTCAGGTACGCATGGAGTGCGCCGGCGGCGAGGTCTCTCTGGTATTGCGGAGCAAACTGCGTGCGGCCCGCCGGCAGCAGGCGGCGGTGCCCGCGCGCTACGATATAAGCCTGCCGCGCGAGGATTTCCTCGCCTCCATCGCCGACCGGCAGCGGGTGGTCAGTCAGCTCTCTCTTGAACCGGCGGTCCGCGACGGACTGCTTCAGGGTTACCGGGTCGCCTGGTTGCTGCCCGGTGGCGATTTCCATCGTCTCGGCCTGCAGGACGGCGACGTAATCCTGAGCCTGAACGGCGTCTCGGCGAGCGATCCCGGCACCTTTATGCAGACCATCAATGCTCTGCGGGGTCAGTCCGGGTTCGAACTGGTGGTAGAGCGCAGCGGCGAGCCGCTGGCCTATCACTACACTCTCCACTGAGTCCCTAGACCCCGGTCGTTGAACTTCGGCGCGGAGCCCCGGCCTGGTCGCGCCCCGGCAGGCCGAAGAAGATCGCCCGGGCGTCGTCCGTGTGCCGCCACGGTTCGCGGGCACGCGGATCGTCCGCATCGAGGAACGAGGCGTAGCCGAACTGAGTCCAGATCTGGCGATCTTCCGGATCGTCGACGGGGTTGCGCCCGTGCAGGAAACGGCTGTTGTCCAGCATCAGGATGTCCCCTGCCTGCCAGCGATGGGCGAATGTCAGACTCTCGCTGATCCGGGCGATCTCGTCACACACCTGGTCGGGGATCTGGCTGCCGTCTTCGAACAGAGGGAACTCCCGTGTCCCCAGCATCTGGCGGGCGAACAACAGAAAATTCCCGAAAGCCGGCCGGCTCGTGAACAGCGGTCTGTGCAGGAATGGCATGGTGAATGAGCGGAAGATACAGTTCCCGACGCGGCGGAATTCGAACGGACTGGTGACCGAGAGTCTCGCCAGGGTGGCGTCATCGGGAGGCGGGATGCGGAGCCAGTCGGTGAATGCGCCCAGCGGTGTCTCCTCGCGATAAAGGACGGAGCGCTTCGCCAGATGTGAGCGGAGATCCTGATCCAGCCCCGCGGCGATGGCGACGCCGTCGCAGACCAGGGTCTCCCCGCGGCTGGCGGGGGGGCGGGCACAGGCAAACCACGCGATGTCCGGTCGCCACGGAACGCGTGACAGCTCCGGATGGAGGGGGAAGGCCTCGCGTCCCAGGTTGACACTCTGGGTCGAACCGTCGGCGGAGATCTGTTCTCGTCTGCCGCTCTCATTGCGGACATACCGACAGCAGTAATCCGCAGTGAAGGTCCGGAATCCCGCGAGGTCGTAGTCGAATCCGCGCAGCAGCAATGCGCCGTGGGATCGGAACAGCTCGATCAGATCGACGCTATCCAGCGCGCCCAGGTCTGCCCCGGCACCACTGATCGTCGCGTAGGGTCTCTGCTCGTCGGGCGGCCGGATCGGATTCATGGCATCGATTGGCGATTGCGCCGTCCTCCGGGCCATCATGGCGGGCGGCGGGAGCGGTCGGATCGGGTTAGACTCGGCCCCCGATGGTACCAAAGAACCGAAGGCGGGCGGCCCTGTAGCAGATGGATGAATCACCAGGTGCGCTGGACCCCGGTACGCTATTCCGGCGTCCGGATGTCTTCCCCCTCGAGTTCGGCCAGGGTGCGCTGGACATGGTGCCCATGAGCCGTGAGAGCTATCTGCGCTCCTTATTCCTGGATCGCCGCCGCATCGTCCCCGCCGCCCGACGTGGCTGGCGGCTGCCTCTGCCGGGATTGCTGGGTGAATTCGAGCGCCGCGGCGGCGCCCGGCTGCCGGTCAATTTTATCTTCCATATCGCCCACTGCGGATCGACGCTGTTGGCCCGGGCCATGGATCTGCCGGGGAGGACCCTGGTGCTGCGTGAGCCGTTCACGCTGCGCCAGTTAGGCGCCGAGGCGGCGGCGACTGCCGCCGGCCCCCGGGATCCGGATGCCTGGAGCCGGATCCTGGCCCTGACCACCGGCCTGCTGGGCCGACGCTACGAGGAGACCGAGGCAGTCATCGTCAAGGCGAACGTGCCGGTCAATTTTATCCTGGCGCCGCTGATGGCCCTGCATCCCGAATCTCGCGGCCTGCTGTTATATGCGGGGCTTGAACGTTACGTGCTGTCGGTGATGAAGACTCCGATGCACCGGAACTGGGTGGACAATGTCAGCAGCCACCTGGCGGGCGGCATCCTCAGCTCGTCCGAGCTGGCGGAGACCGATCTTGGGAAGCTATCCACGGCGCAGCGGGCAGCTTGTCTCTGGGCGGCACAGATCCTGCGGTTCCGCGACGCCATGGCGGCGGATACCAGGCTGCGCAGTCTCGATTGCGAGCGGCTCTTCGCCAGCCCGGGCGAGACCCTGGCGCGTTGTTTCGAACACTTCGGAGTCGATGTGCCGGACAATGTGCCCGCGGAGATCGCCGCCGGGGAACTGTTCAGCCACCATGCCAAGAACCCGGGGCTTGCATACGACCGGGAGCAAAGGGAACAGGATCTCGAGCGGTTGCGGGCCGAACTGGCCGACGACCTCGAGCAGGCGCGCAGCTGGATCGAGGGAAAAGGGCTGGCCGGGCTGGTGTTGCCCGTGACCGGCGCTCTCTGACTCGCCCGGGCTCCGGGCCGCGAGTCTCAGCCGGCGTGGACCTTAATCGTCCGTCCGATCTCGTCCATCATCCAGCGCAGATGGTCGTAATCGGGATGCCGGATCCGGATCCAGGCATTGGCCATGTAACCTGCCTCCACTCCCTGGGTCGGCGCGCCCGGATCGGGGAACCGGCTGGCTACGATCCACTCGCCGAAACGTTTCTGGATCTCGTCGACGCCTTCGTAGCCGCGGATGTGGCCGTCGCGATCGGGGCGCAGGGCGATCATGCCGGCCGAGTAGCGCCGGCTCGGCGTCAGCCAGGTGCGGCCGTGGACGATAGCGTTGGCCCAGTCTTCGTAGAGATCGAAGTCGTTGGCGGCGCAATATACGTCCCACTGGCAGACGCCGGGCGGGCGGCAGCCGATCTCGGAAAATCGCAGGCCCCGGGGACCGAAAAACCATTCCATGTGGGTGGCTGAGGTGCCGATGCCGAGGGTCTCGATCACCTTCCGTCCCATGGCCCGTATCTCCTCGTAACCGGGCGCATCGAGACGGTTGGTGGTGACCATCTGCGGCGAGATCCAGCGGTTGCGCATCGCCTCGAGTACGTTGGGATAGTAATGGGTGACGAAATCGTGGGCGATCCGGCCCTTGACCGTGATCGTGTCGTAGTAACCTTCGTGGCCCTCGACGAATTCTTCCAGCGCGACGCTGGCCCCGTCAGCCAGACCCGATTCGCGGATCACCTGCTCCAGTTCGCCGTCGTCATCGACGCGCCATGTCGCCGCGGCGCCGGCCGAATCCCGTGGCTTGACGATGAGGGGATATCCGACGCGCGCGGCGAAGTCTCTGGCGGCCGACGGATCGTCGGTGCCGATGGACCGGGCGCACGGCACGCCGGCGGCGCGTAACGCTTCCTTCATCGAAGGCTTATCCCGGCACAGCCACGCGGTATGCACCGACGTGCCCGGGATATGGCAGGCCTCGCGGATCCTGGCCACGGGCAGGATGTGGGCTTCGACCGTGGCCTCCAGCCGATCCACCCAGTGCCGCGACTGGACTTTGCGCACGGTATCCATCAGCACGCCCTCATGGGTAACCGAGGGGACATGCTCGTATTCGTCCAGCCAGCCTTTCAGCTCGTCATCCAGCCAGTCCCAGGGCCGCTCGCCGACGCCGATAACGCGCGCACCGACTTTCTTCAGGGCGCGCGCGAACTGACGCTGGTTATCGGGAAACGCGGGTTCGATGAAGATGACGTTCATGGTGGCGTCGCTCAGCTCAGCTCAGCTCATCCAGGTAGACGGGCAGCATCGCCCGCCAGGCCGGCCAGTCATGATCCCACTCCGGGCCCCATGGGTCGACGCGATTTGGGATGGTCTTCGAGCCCAACACCCTGGCCAGGCGCCAGGACTCCTCCGGATCCTCCCATCGGCCGCCGACGTAGGCGAGCAGCACGAATCGCCGGCGAAGCAGATCCAGCTGCGGGGATTCGCCCAGACCCGGCAGGTAATGGATGGGCGATGAGAAATAGAAATCCTCGAAGAACTGACCGCCCAGCCAGCGTTCGAGATCATAGGTCCCGCTCATGCCGATGGCGCAGCGGAACACATCCGGGTGCCGGCACAGCGACGCCACGGCGTTGAATGCGCCCAGGGACGCCCCCGCGGTGACGATCTCGATATCGGATTGCAGGCAATCGGTGCGGATGGCGGGCACTACTTCCCGATAGATGAAGCTGTCATAGGCATTCTGCAGCCGGGCGCGATAGACCGGCGCATGGCCATCCTCGATCCAGGCCTTGCCGGCCACGCTGTCGCAGGAATAGACCTTGATCCGGCCCGCTTCGATCAGCGGCCAGACCGCGCCGATAAGATGGAATCGCTCCACTTCCTCTGCGTCGCCGCCGGCCGTGGGAAACAGCAGTACCGGCGTGCCGTAGTGGCCCCAGCGAGCCATCCTGACTTCGCGCTCGAGGCGCGCCGAATACCAGACCGAGACCTCTTTCATTGCATCGACTGCCGGTGATGATCGCGCCAGGTCTGGATCCGTGACCAGAACAACTCGGTGAACTCCTCGACTTCATGGGCCGGGTACAGGGCCTCGACTTTCTGCCTGACCGCGTCCCGGGCGCCGTCCGACGCGAAGAAATCCAGGGCGATTTCGTCCAGATCCGCCAGATGTTCGGCGCAGAACGCCTCGAAACGCTCGGTCTCGAAACGCTCGTGGGCGATGGCCGCGTAGGCGCTGATCTTCTCGCGGATCGAGCGATCGCTGTCGGCGATCTCGAGGTAGGGAGACCAATCCAGATTCTTGCGCATCGGACGATCGGTAGCCGCGCAGAACAGGGACCAGCGGACGTTGGCCATGACCAGCCAGGGGAAGTGATAGTGCAGCGACGTGACCTGCGAGTCCGGACAGGCGTTGGCGAAATCGATCGGATACCAGTCCTCGCCCTGGCGCAAGGCCTCGCAGGAATTGAAGTCCCATCCGAAGAAGCTGTTGATGGTCAGCGTCATGTCGCCGAGCAGGGCAGTCTCCTCCTCGGCGAGGAAATCCCGCTCGACCCGGTACCGGTCGTGCAGGGGCGCGCCCGGGTCGTAACTCACCGGCCGCAGCTGAGGGCCGAGACCGATACAGCGCACGAAGCGATCGTGGGGCAGGATCGCTTTCTGCAGATGCATCACGCGGGTCCCGCTGTCATCGTAGGCGGCGTGCAGCTCGGCGCCGTTCTCAATCTTGTTGACGCCGACCCAGGCGCCGCCGTCATAAGGTTTGAGGAAGGACGGATAACCGAGCTCGGCGCCGATCCGGTCCAGATCGAACAGATGGGCATAACGCTCCAGCGTGGGCGCCAGATCCGGCGTCGGCAGGTAACTCTTCTGCGGCAGCAGCCAGGTGTCGGGCACGGGCAGCCCCAGCCGCATCATGCCGACATAGCTCGTGTGTTTTTCCATGGACTGAAGCGACCACGGATTGTTGAATACATAGAGGCCGTCCATCAGCACCGACTTCTTGATCCATTCGCGGCTGGCATGGAACCAGTGGGTCAGGCGGTCGATGACAACGCTGTAGCGGCAGGGATGCCGCAGGGAGAAAGGCTCGATCGAGACCCGCTCCACCTCGAAGCTGATCTCGTCACCGGCCAGGGAGATCGGACGATCGAGACGCCGGACCAGCTCTTCGTAGCAGATTGGCCAGCAGATATCGGCACCCAGAGATAATCCGATGCGTTTGGTGACTCTTGCCACGATTCCGTGCTCCCCTGCCTCGGCCGGTCCGGCGGTATTGATCTTCGGCCCGAATATGAACTCTAGGCTGTTATTCGTAAATCATCCACAGCGGGCCGGGGAACAGCCAGCTCAGGCCCTCGCGCAGGCGGTCTCGCCAGTTCTCCCAATTGTGTCCGTCGCGCACCTCATGGAATCGGACCCGGATGTCATTGGCCTGCAATAGAGGCACGATAGACCGGTTTTCGTAGATCAGCGATTCGTAGATACCGCAAGCCAGATAGATACGCCGCGCGGGCCGACCCGGGCGGCGGCGGAAGCGATTCATGAACTCGACCACCGGATCAAATGCCGGCCCACGACGGTGAGTACCGATATCGCTGAAAGCGAAGGAGCCTGACAGCAGCAGCAGACGGTTGAACAGTCCTGGATACTGCCAGGCGGTGGCGAGCGAGGCCACGGCGCCGAAGCTTGCGCCCATGAGCGCCCGGCGCGAAGGGTTGTCTTCAAGCGGCAGCCTGTCCTGCAGGCTGGGCAACAGCTCTTCGGCGATAAAACGGGCGTGGCGCGGGTCGCCTGCATACTCCCGCAGCCGGTCACCGGCCTCGGTCATGGCTACGATCATCGGCGGGATCTCCAGCCGTTCGATCAGATTATCCAGCACCGCCTTGAGGTCCGCGAAACGCAGGAAATCCGCCCCGTCATGGACCACGAGCAGCGGGTAGCGGCGATTGCGCCGGAAGCGGGCCGGGAGATAGCACAGCACCTCGCGCGGACCCTCCAGGTGGCGGCTGTGCAGATTGATCGCCTCGATCGCGCCCGGCCGGGCGCCGCTGTCGGGCAGGGTCCAGGCCGGACGTTCATAGCCGAACGCCCGGCAGACCGAATTTCGGCCGAAGGGATCCTCGGCGGTCAGCGGATTGAGCGGATCCGTGATCCAGTGGTTATTGCCGTCCTTGACGACGTCGAACTTGTACTCGATCCGTGATCGCGGCGGGAGTTCGAGAAACAGATGCCAGAGGTCTGTACCCGGCACACGTTCGAGTGGCTGGGAAGAGGGCAGGCCATAGACCCAGTGCTGGAGCAGCACCGTGTCCGCCTCGCCGCGGTAAAGGAAGGTGACGCCCCGGGCGTCCACCAGCGGGAATTCCCGATCGTCGATAAAACTATCCACGGTCTCGGGATCCGGCGGGCCGTCTGCGAGGAGCTCCTTGAGATCCTCGTTCATGAAGGGATCACCGGCCGCAACCGGCCCCGGCGGGTCATCCGGAACACGGACGATGCGCTCACCAGTTGGCCATCGCGCCAGACCAGGCTGGCGCCGGGATCCAGGGTGAGGCTCTGGGCCGGCAGGAAACGGCGACTGAACAGGGAGACCCGGCGCTCATCGCCCAGGCGCAGACGGCGGCTGGCGTGGGGCAGGGGTACCACGCCGCGCACAAGTCCGAGACCCGCGTCCGCTACTTCGGCGATGCCGCTGCCCTGAGCCGGATCGTCGTGGAACAAGACCACCTGATCCGACAGGGCCATGGCCCCGGCCGACCAGGCGATGATGGTCTTTCCGCCCATCAGCCCGGCGACGCCGAACAGCCGCAGCCGGTTGAGCAGGATCTCTACGTGGCCCCCGGCCACAAGGAGCATCCGGCAGGCTCCGAGCTGCTCGCCGATCTCGCGCCGGTGACCGGCGACGGTCGGCTGGTTCAGGGGCCGCATGCGGGCATCGAAAGCGTCCTGCAGACGCCGGATCCGGCGCAGATGCTGCCGATCCAGGGTCCGTAACGCGCGCATCGCCGCGCGACGCTCGTTCTGCAGCAGGTCGGCGCTGCC
>CBDTYJ010000102.1:0-8805 GCA_965364575.1 uncultured Gammaproteobacteria bacterium | reverse complement strand
GAGATCACCGCTGGATCGGCTTCCTCCGGCCGGCCGTCGTCCCGGGTCTCGATGGTGACCGCACGCTGGTCCGGCGCCGGGTCACCGTTGCTGGTCAGGCGCCAGACCAGGACACCGACCGCAGCCAGCACCAGCAATGCCACCAGTAATCGCAACAGCCCGCCGCTGCGCTTCGGCGATGCATCGGCGAGGCGCGGCGCGGGGGATCCGGTCGGCATGGGCTGTTCGGCGGCGATCGCGTCATAGGCTGAAAGCACACTGGTCACATCCAGTCCCATGATCAGCGCATATTTGCGCAGGTGCCCGCGGGCGAATACCGGTGCACCGAGAGCCTCGTACCGATCCTCCTCCAGCGCCGCGATGGTAGCCAGATCCAGATTGAGTTCCTGGGCGACCCGCTCCCGCGACCAGCCGCGGTTGCGGCGGGCACCGCTCAGCAGCTCACCGGGCGGCGGCTGGAACGCATCGGCCTGTTCCGGTTCCCGCTCGAATTCGTCCTTACCCGCCATTCATTCCGGACCGTTGTCGGCGCAGATCTTCCGCGCGATCGGGGAACTCCGACTCGAGCCGCTGCATGAACGCGGCGGCGGCCGCGCTATCGCCAAGTTCGGCCTCCGCGTCGGCACCGATAATCAGCGACTCGGCGGTAGCGGGCCCCGCGTCCTCGAAACGCTGGATAAAGGCCCGGGCCTGCAGCGGACGCCCGGTGTCCAGGCTCAATCCGGCGAGCTGCAGCAGCGCGTCGCGGAAATAGGGTGCGACCCGGAGCGCCTGCCGGAGGTAGGACTCGCTTGCCTCGAGATCGGGGATGCCGCGGGCACAGGTCGCGGCGTTGACGTAAGCCGCCTCGGGCGTCGTGTATACCGGGTTCTCGGCTGCCCTGACCAGATATTTGATGCCCTCCTTGCGCTTATCCGTGCGGCAGAGGAAACCGCCATAGGTGTTGAGGACATTGGGATCCTTGGGCGCCAGTCTCACGGCGGTGCGGTATTGCGTGTCTGCGTCCCTGAGCTCGCCGAGCCGCTCGTAAAGGACGCCGAGATAGGCCCGGACCGAAGGCAGCTGAGGATCCTGATCGACGGCCTTCTCCAGCTTCTCCCGCGCGAGCTTGAGTTCGTTGCGCTGCATGTAGGCCACGCCGAGCTGGAGATTGGCCCTGGCCGCGTCGGTCGGAGAGGTCTCGACCGGGTTGGTCTCCGTGCTGACGCAGCTCGCCAGCAGGCAGGCGACCGGCACCAGAAGGACAAGGTGTCTGGCAATCATGTGGCACGCACCGCGATGTCGATCATCTTTTTGCCCAGTCGCACCCGGGTCCTGTCGTTGACGCGGCCGGCAAGCTGGCCGCAGGCCGCATCGATGTCATCGCCCCGGGTCTTGCGTATCGTGGCCCGGACGCCTGCTTTCAGCAGCACTTCGCGGAACGCCTCGATGGCGGCCACCGGCGATCGGCGGTAGCGGGTGCCCGGGAACGGATTGAACGGGATCAGGTTGACCTTGCCGGGCCGGCCACGCATCAGTCCGGCGAGATCCCGGGCCTGGGCCGGACTGTCGTTGACGCCGTCCAGCATCACGTATTCGAAGGTGATGAACCGCCCGTAGACCTCGTCTGCGTAGCGCCAGCATGCATCCAGCAACTCCTCGATCGGGTGCCTGCGGTTGATCGGCACGAGCTCGTTGCGTAGCGCATTGTCCGGCGCGTGCAGAGACACCGCGAGGGCCACATTACACTCCTCGCCGAGGCGGTCCAGCATCGGCACCAGCCCCGAGGTACTCAGGGTCACGCGGCGGCGGGACAACCCGAAGCCGAAATCGTCCGTGAGGATATTCAGCGCAGGCACCACGTTGCGATAGTTAGCCAGGGGTTCACCCATGCCCATCAACACGACGTTGGTGACAATGCGGTCGCCGTCGGGACGGTAACCCAGTTCGCGGTTGGCCAGCCAGACCTGGCCGATGATCTCGGCCGTCGAGAGGTTGCGGTTGAATCCCTGCTGAGCGGTGGAGCAGAACGAGCAATCCAGCACGCAGCCTACCTGGCTGGAGATGCACAGGGTGCCGCGGGAGGTTTCCGGGATGAACACAGTCTCGATGCCCTGGGCGCCGTCCATGCCGAGCATCCACTTGCGGGTGTGATCGCTCGAGCGCTGCTCGACCACGATCTCCGGCACGTGCAGCTCGGCGACCTCGGCCAGCCTGGCCCGCAGGGACTTGGACAGGTCCGTCATGGCGGCGAAATCGTCGACGCCCTGACGGTAAAGCCACTGCATGACCTGGCGCGCACGGAACGGCTTCTCGCCGAGGCCGGCGAAAAACGCCTCCATCTGCTGCCGCGGCAGCCCGAAAAGATTGGTGCGTTCGTCGGTCACGGGATTCCGGGCCCGGCTCAGCGGGTACGCGGACAGATCTGATCGTCGGAGAAGAAGAATCCGATCTCCGCCCGAGCGGTGTCGGGCCCGTCGGAACCGTGCACAGCATTCTCTTCGATGCTGTCGGCGAAGTCGGCGCGGATCGTACCGGGCGCTGCCTCGGCGGGATTGGTGGCGCCCATGATCTCGCGATTGGCGGCGATGGCGCTCTCACCTTCCAGCACCTGGACCATGACCGGGCCGGAGGTCATGTAGGCCACCAGGTCGTTGTAGAACGGCCGCTCTTTGTGGACGGCATAGAAATCGCCGGCCTGAGCCTTGTCCAGATGCAGCATGCGCGCGGCGACGATGCGCAGACCGGCCGCCTCGAAGCGCCGATAGACTTCACCGATGATGTTTTTCTGAACCCCATCGGGCTTGATGATGGACAGCGTCCGTTCGATAGCCATGGATCGATCCTGTGTTGCCAGAGAGCTTCGGGTCCCATGCAAAAACCCGCCCTGGCGGGCGGGCCCCGGCGACGGGACAGGTCAAACGGCTAAGTGTAAGCCTGCCCCGGCGACCCTGCAATCAGACCGCCGGCTAGACGTTGAAACTTTCCCCGCAGCCGCACTCACCCTTGACGTTGGGATTCTTGAAGCGGAACGCCTCATTGAGCCCGTCTTTGACGAAATCGACCACGGTGCCATCGATATACGGCAGGCTGCCGCTGTCCACCACGATCTTGACGGCCCGATCTTCGAAAACCTGATCGCCGTCCGCGACATCGTCGGCGTAGTTCACGACGTAAGCGAAACCGGAGCATCCGGTTTTCTTGACGCCCAATCTCAGGCCGATGCCGCTACCCCGACGGTCGAGATAATCACGCACCCGGCGGGCCGCCGATTCGGTCAATTTGATCGCCATAATCCCCTCAGACCCCGCAGGCCTTGCTGACGGCGTCCCGGAAGGCGTCTTCCACCACCAGCAGCACGCCCAGCTTGTATTCCGGCAATTCAAGGACTTCCGCCAGGCGCAGCGGGTCCAGCCACTCGTCCGACTCCAGGCTGCGGCCCTCCGCCTGCTCAGCCACCCAGGAGGCGGCTGCGATGGCGTGCGGACATCCGTAGGCGCGGAAGCGGGCACGCTCGACGCGGCCGTCACGCAGCCGCAGATCGAATTCTACCCGGGTCCCGTGGGACTTCTCGCCCGCCGCGCCCCGGATCACGTCGCCGAGGAGCCGGCCCGCATTGACCGGCCGCTCGAACCGATCGCGCACCAGAGTACTGTAATTCAGATGTTCCAAGACCTGTCCATCCTCTCCGTTATCGTCTCATACTGCCCGATCCCGGGCGGACTCTCCTCCGGCCGCCGGTGCCAGGCTACGCAGCCGGTTCACTTCCCGCGTGACGATCTCTACGCACCGGTCCACCTCCTCCCCGGTGGAATAGCGGCCGAGGCTGAAGCGGATCGAACTCTGGGCCAGCTGGTCGTCCCGGCCCAGTGCCCTCAGCACGTAGGACGACTCGCGGCTCGCCGATGTGCATGCCGAACCGCTGGAGACCGCCAGTTCCCGCAGCGCGAACAGCAGGCTCTCGCCCTCGACACCCTCGAAGCTGACGTTGAGGATGCCGGCCGCGCGCCGCTCGGGACAGCCGTTCAGCCACACGCCACCGAGACCACGCATCCCTTCCCACAGGCGCCGGCGCAGACCGGCAAGGCGATGGGACTCCTCCTCCATCTCCTGTGCGGCGATGGCAAAAGCCTCGCCCATGCCCACGACCTGATGGGTAGCGAGCGTCCCCGAGCGCATTCCCCATTCATGACCGCCGCCGTGGATCAAAGGTTCCAGCCGGTTACCCAACTGGTCACGGATATACAGGGCGCCGACGCCTTTGGGGCCGTAGACCTTGTGGGCCGATACCGACATCAGGTCGACCCGCATGGCTTCCACGTCCAGCGGCAACTTGCCGGCGCTCTGCGCCGCGTCAACGTGGAACAGCACCTTGCGCTCGTGGCACAGGCGGCCGATATCCGCGATGTCGGCGGCGACGCCGATCTCGTTGTTCACGTGCATGATCGAGACCAGCAGGGTGTCGTCACGCAGCGCTTCGGCCACCTGCTCCGCCGTGATCACCCCGTCCGCCCCCGGGACCAGATAACTGACCTCGAAACCCTCGTTCTCCAGCTGCCGGCAACTGTCCAGGACCGCCTTGTGTTCGGTGCGGCTGGTGACGATATGCCGGCCCCGGGCGGCATGCCGGTGAGCCACGCCCTTGAGCGCCAGATTGTCAGACTCGGTGGCGCCCGAGGTCCAGATGATCTCCGTCGGCGAGGCATTGAGCAGCCCGGCCACCTGGCGCCGCGCCGTCTCCACGCGCCCGCGCGCATCCCGACCGGGCTGGTGGGACGACGAGGCGGGATTCGCGAACACGCCATCCCGGGTCATGCACTCGCACATCACCCGGGCCACCCGGTCGTCCACCGGCGTGGTGGCCGCGTAGTCCATATAGATCGGCTTCATGGTCGACATTCGATCTCAGTCCCGCTCCCGCCGGGCGCCGTCGGCAGGTCCCGACCCGGGCGCCAGGGCGCTCAATATTCCCCTCATGATAGCGATTTCGTTGTCATCAAGCTCGGCCCGGTTGAACAATCGACGCAGGCGCAGCATGAGCTGGCGCGGATTCTGGGGGTTCAGGAATCCCGCCTGGGTCAGGGCCCGCTGCAGATGATCGAAAAACAGTTCCAGCTCGCCGGCGGGGGCAAGGGGCGCTTCCCGGCCCGCCGGCAGCTCGGCCTCGCCACCCGCCGCCACCCGGATTTCGTAGGCGATGACCTGGACCGCCATCGCCAGATTGAGCGAGCTGTATTCCGGGTTGGCCGGGATCTGCACCAGCAGATTGCAGCGCTGCAGCTCGTCGTTGCTCAGGCCCGATTGCTCGCGGCCGAACACCAGAGCGACCTCGCCGCGCCCGGCCCCCTCTACCACCCGCTGCCCGCACTCGCGTGGGCTGACCAGGGGCCATGGCAATGCCCGCTGGCGGGCGCTGGCGCCGATCACCAGCCCGCAGTCCGCCACCGCCTCGGCGAGGCTCGCGTACACCTGCGCACCGGCCAGCACGTCGGTCGCGCCGGAAGCCCGGGCACTGGCCTCGGCGTGCGGATAATGGCGTGGATTGACCAGCGCCAGCCGCGACAGACCCATGGTCTTCATGGCCCGGGCCGCCGCCCCGATGTTGCCGGGGTGCGAAGTTTCCACCAGCACCACACGCACCGGGAGATTCATGGGCCTGCTCCGTCTCCGAACCACATCTGTCACAGGTCTGCTATTCTACGCGCCCGCCGCCGGGCCGGGACACGAGGTCCGGCGTCAAGCAGAGATTCTCCGAGCCCAGCTGATGAACCCGCTTCTGAATATCGGCATACGTGCCGCCCGCCGGGCCGGCGACGTGATCGTGCGCAACATCAACCGCCTGGACAGCATCCGGGTCTCGGCCAAGGGTCGCAACGACTTCGTCAGCGAAGTCGACCGCATGGCCGAGCGCGAGATCATCAGCACCATACAGCGCAGTCACCCGGACCACGCTTTTCTCGCCGAAGAGAGCGGCGCCAGCGGCGAGTCAGATACCCGCTGGATCATCGATCCCCTGGACGGCACCACCAATTTCCTCCATGGCTTCCCGGTCTTCGCCGTGTCGCTGGCGGCCGAGGTGAAGGGCCGGCTCGAGCATGCCGTGGTCTATGATCCGATGCGCCAGGAACTGTTCACCGCCACCCGGGGCGCCGGTGCGCAACTGGACGGCCGGCGTATCCGGGTCACCGACCAGCGCACGCTGGATCATTCACTGATCGGCACCGGCTTCCCGTTCCGCGGCAGGGAAGAGCGGCTGGACGAATACCTGCCCATGTTCCGGGAGGTCATCGCCAGCACGGCCGGCGTCCGCCGCCCGGGCGCGGCGTCCCTGGATCTGGCCTATGTGGCCGCCGGGCGCCTGGACGGTTTCTGGGAATTCGGGCTTCAGCCATGGGACATGGCGGCCGGCGCCCTGCTGATCCAGGAGGCGGGCGGCCTGGTCACGGATCTGAGCGGCGGCGACCGCTGGATGGACCGGGGGGATATTCTCGCCGGTAATTCCCGGCTTCACCGGGCCCTGGCCCAACTCCTGGCGCCGCATCTCCCTGCAGGCGCCGGCGGCTGAGTCGCGCGTCCCCGTCGCCTCAGGGCAGCTGGTCCAGCTCGCTCGTGTCCTTCTCCACCGGCAGCAGATCCGCAGCGCTCAGTTCGAGGGCGATGGCCGTGGGGCTGGCGATGTAGATCGACGAGTAGGTACCGACGATGATCCCGACGATCAGCGCCACCGAGAAACCGTAGATCGCCTCGCCACCCAGGAAGAACAGGGCCAGCAGCACCAGCAGGGTTGTACCGCTGGTGGTCAGGGTCCGGGCCAGCATCTGGTTGATGGACAGGTTGATCACCGCCTCGGTTGCCGTCTTGCGGATCCGCAGGAGATTCTCGCGGATGCGGTCGAACACGACGATGGTGTCGTTGAGCGAGTAGCCGATGACGGCCAGGACCGCCGCCAGCACCGACAGATCGAAGGCCAGGAACGTCAGCGAGAAGAAACCCAGCGTGATGATGACGTCGTGCACCAGGGCGGCCACCGCGCCGACGGCGAATTTCCACTGGAAGCGGAAAGCCACATAGGCCAGGATCATCAACAAGGCGAACAGCGTCGCCAGGCCACCGGCCTCGGCCAGTTCCTCGCCCACCTGGGGTCCGACGAATTCCACCCGCCGCAGATCCACCGAAGGATCGATCCCCCTCAGCACCTCCAGCACCTGGTCGCGGACTTCGGCGCCAGGCCGGCTCTCGTCGGCCTCCAGCTGGATCACGATATCCCGGGAGCTGCCGAAGTTCTGTACCGTGGCGTCAGCGAAATTGGCGCTGCCCAGATCGGCACGGATCCGTTCGAGATCGGGCGCGTCGGGGAAGCCCGCCTCGATCACGACGCCGCCCTTGAATTCGATGCCGAAGTTGAGCCCGCGCGTCACCAGCAGCACCAGCGAAGCGACGATCAGAATCGCCGAGATCGCCAGCGTCAGCCGGCGCTTGCTCATGAAGTCGATATGGGTGGTCTTGCTGAGGAATTCCATGTGCGGCTCCGTCAGATGGCCAGACGGGCGACGCGCCGGCCGCCGTAGATCAGGTTGATCACGGCCCGGGTGCCGACGATGGCCGTGAACATCGAGGTCATGATGCCGAGAGACAAGGTCACGGCGAAACCGCGGATCGGCCCGGTGCCGAACACGAACAGCACCAGCGCCGCGATCAGGGTCGTGACATTGGCGTCGGCGATGGACGAGAATGCTTTCTCATAACCGGCCTGGATGCTCGCCTGGGGCGAATTCCCGAGCTTCAGCTCTTCGCGGATACGCTCGAAGATCAGCACGTTGGCGTCCACCGCCATACCCGTGGTGAGCACGATGCCGGCGATGCCTGGCAGCGTCAGGCTGGCCTGGAGCATGGACAGAAGCGCGATGATCAGCACCAGATTGCTCAAAAGCGCCAGGTCGGCCACCAGGCCGAAGACCCTGTAATAGATGCCCATGAACAGCACCACCAGCATGAAGCCGACCACCACCGCCCTCATGCCCTTGTCGATGTTCTCCTGACCCAGGCTGGGACCGATGGTCCGCTCCTCGACCTTGAAGATCGGCGCCGCCAGCGCGCCGGCCCGGAGCAGCAGGGCCAGATCCCGGGCTTCGACCGGATCGAGCCCGGTGATCATAAAACTGGAGCTGAATACGCCGCGGATGGTGGCGACGCTGATGACTTCCTCTTCGGTCCGCACCACGTCGACGGGCTCGCCGTCGCGCTCGACGGTCTCGCGCTTTTGCTCGATGAACACCACCGCCATGCCCTTGTTCAGGTTCTGGCGGGTGGTCTCACCCATCTTGCGGGCGCCCTTGGCATCCAGATCCACGAATACCGCCGGCTGACCTTCCGAGAATCCCGCAGAGGCGTCGGTGAGTTGATCACCGGTTACGATGACGTCGCGCTTGAGCAACACCGGCGAGCCGTCACGCTGCGAGTAGAGCTTGGAGCCCAGGGGCGCGCGCCCGCGCCGCTCCGCCTCGAACGGGTTGTTGTTCTCGTCGACGAGCCTGAACTCCAGCGTCGCGGTAGCTCCCAGCACGCGCTCGGCCTGGGCCGGATCCTGAACGCCCGGGAGCTGCACCACGATGCGGTCCACGCCCTGGCGCTGCACCACCGGTTCGGCGACGCCCAACTCGTTGACACGATTGCGCAGGGTCACGGTGTTTTGCTGGATGGCGAAATCCTGCCGCTGGCGGATCTGCTCCTCGCTCAGACGGACGCGGAGCTCGAATTGATCGCCGATCTCCGCGCTGCTGATGGACAAAAGCTGGTCCGCCTCGCGGATCACCGCTTCGGCCGCAT
>CBDTYJ010000101.1:0-8903 GCA_965364575.1 uncultured Gammaproteobacteria bacterium | reverse complement strand
CGGCGACTGCGCCCGCATCAGGGCGGTCCCCACCAGCCCGGCATCGTAACCGGCGATCGCCATGGCCGCGGCCTGTTCAGGTGTCGATATGCCGCTCTCCGCGACTCGCGGCCAGCCGGCCGGGAAACGGTCCGCCAGACGGATCAGGCGCTCCGGATCCACCTCGAGGGTGCGCAGATCGCGGCTGTTCAGACCTACCATCACCGGCAGCCGGTCTTCCGACCGCTCCCCGAGCAGCGCGCCGGCCCGGGCCAGGTCGTGGGCATCGAAGGCCTCCAGCAGGACGAACATGCCCAACTCCTCCGCCCGCGCGAGCATGTTGGCGCACTGGACATCATCGAGCATGGTTACGATCAGCAGCACCCCGGCGGCGCCCGCCGCCCGGGCGGCGGAGATCTGCGCCGGGTGGACGAGGAAATCCTTGGCCATGACCGGCGTCGCCCGCCCATTGAGGGTCCGCGCGACGCGCTCGAGATGATCCAGACTGCCGCCGAAACGCTCCGGTTCCGTGAGCACCGAGACGGCACAGGCCCCGGCCGCCCCATAGCGGTCCGCGCGCGCTTCCAGGTCCTCACCGGCCTCCGCCAGCGCGCCCGCCGCCGGGGATCGCAGCTTGATCTCGGCGATGATCTCGAAGCTGCCGACCTGCAGCTTCAGGGGCGGCGGTGCGGGCTGATTGAGGGCCCGCTCCAGCAACGGCGCGTCGCCGCCAGATTCCGCCAGCAGGGCCTGGGCCCGTCGGGCGGATGCGTCGGCCATGACCGCGAGGAAATCGTCGCCCGCGCTCATCTCCCGGCCAGCTCCCGGCCCGTATCCGCGATTGCCTCCAGCAGCGCGGCGCCGCGACCGCTGTCCAGGGCGGCCGCGGCCGCGGCGATACCCTCGATCGGCGTCCGGCTTCGGCCCGTCAGCTCCAGTACCAGCGCCGCGCCCAGCATCAGGGCGTCCCGGTGCGGTCCGTGCTCCTCGCCGCGCAATACGGCCCGCAATCTGCCTGCGTTATGCTCGGCATCGCCGCCTTTGAGATCTTCCTCGCTGCAGCGGGACAGGCCCCATTCGGCCGGGTCGCGGACGGTACGCTCGACCGCCCCGGGGCGGACATCGAACAACAGGAACGGGCCGACCGGAGTGGCCTCGTCCCAGCCCGGCTCACCGTGGACGACGAATGCCCGCTCGATCCCGGCCCCGGCCAGGGCCTCGGCCATCAATTCCGCCATCTCCGGACTGTAGGCACCGATCAGGTTGAAGGCCGGGCTGGCCGGATTGGTCAGCGGACCAAGGATGTTGAACACGGTCCGCACGCCCAGCGCGCCGCGGACCGGCGCCAGGTGCTTCATGGCGGGGTGGTAATACGGGGCGAACAGGAACGTGAAACCGGTCCGGGCCAGGCAGGTCGCAGCCGCCTCTTCGTCCAGGGGGAGCACGAGACCCAGGGATTCCAGCGCGTCGGCGCTGCCGCTCCGGCTGGAGATGGAGCGGTTTCCGTGTTTGACCACCGGCACGCCGCAGGCGGCGGCCAGCAGTGCGGTCCCGGTGGAAATATTGAGACTGCCGGATCCGTCGCCGCCGGTACCGACCACGTCGGTGAGTCCGGCAGTGGCGTCCAGGTGCGGCCGCCGCGCGAGGCCACGCATCGCTTCGGCGAGCCCCAGTATTTCGTCCGGCGTCTCACCCTTGGCCCGCAAGGCAGCCAGCAACGCGCCCGCCATCGCCGGCGGACATTCACTGTCGGTGAGGATCCCGAGCAGTTCACCGGCCTCATGCCGATCCAGGTCGATGCCGTCCAGCAGCTTTTCCAGCAGGGATTTAGGCGCGGCGTTCATCGAGTTCGCCCGCGCCGGCCATATCCATGGCGAGGAAATTGCCCAACAGGGTCTGACCGTCCGGAGTCAGCACGCTCTCGGGATGGAATTGCACGCCCTCCAGCACCAGACGCTCGTCACGGACGCCCATGATCTCACCGTCGGCGGTGCGGGCGCTGACCGTAAAATTCTCGGGCAGATCTTCACGCCGGGCGGCCAGTGAATGATAACGTCCGGCCTGCAAGGGCTGCGGCAGGCCGGCGAACAGGCCCCTGCCGTCGTGGAACACCTCCGAGGTCTTGCCGTGCATCAGCACGCCCGCACGCACTATGCTGCCGCCGAAAGCCGCCACCAGGGACTGATGGCCGAGGCAGACTCCGAGCACCGGCACGCGTCCCGCGAAACCCCGGATCACGTCCATGGAAACGCCGGCGGCATCGGGATCGCCAGGACCGGGTGAGATCACGACGTGACTCACGTCCTGGGCCAGGGCCTGATCGACGGTGATCTGATCGTTGCGGAACACCCGCACCTCAGCGCCCAGGATGCGGAAACCCTGCACCAGATTGAAGGTGAACGAGTCGTAGTTGTCGATCAGCAGGATGCGTGGATTCACAGGCCGTCTCTCGCAATCTCCAGAGCCTGCCGCAGGATCGCGCTTTTCGCCAGCACCTCGGCCAGCTCGTTCTCCGGCGTGCTGTCAGCGACGATGCCGGCGCCGGCCTGAAAACTGTAGCGGCCGTCGCCGAACACCAGGGTGCGGATGGCAATCGCCTGGTCCATGCCGCCGTCGACGTCGAAATAGCCGATGGTGCCGGCGTAGAAACCGCGGCGGGTCGGTTCGTACTCCTCGATCAACTCCATCGCCCGCACCTTGGGCGCCCCGACCAGGGTGCCGGCGGGGAAGGCGGCCGCGAACAGATCCATGGCATCGTGACCGGACTCCAGTTCGCCGACGACACCGCTGACCAGATGCATGACGTGGCTGTAGCGTTCTACCGCCCGGCTCGGGTCTACCCTGATGGTGCCTGGCACGCCCACGCGACCGAGATCGTTGCGGGCCAGGTCGACCAGCATGACGTGCTCTGCGGCCTCCTTGGGATCCGCCAGCAGTTCCCGCTCGTGGTTCCGATCTTCTTCCGGCGTGGCGCCCCGGGGCCGGGTGCCGGCGATCGGCCGCAGCGCGGCCTCCCGGCCGTGGAGACGAACCAGCGCCTCGGGAGACGAGCCGGCGATGGCGCCGCCGCCGAACTCGACGAAATACATGTAAGGCGAGGGGTTGAGGAGTCGCAACGCCCGGTAAGCCTCGAAGGGCTCCAGCGTGCACGCGCCCGAGAAGCACACCGACAGCACCAGCTGATAGACGTCACCGGCGGCGATATTCTGCTTGGCCGCCTCCACCGCCGCGCGGAACTCTTCGCCGCTCATGCTCGCCTCGGGCGGCGAGAAATCGCCGCGGCGGCGCGCCGGTATTCCGCCCTGCAGGGCCCGGATGACATCCCGCCTGACCGCCTGGCGCTCGCTCTCCGCCCCCGCATGCAGGAGCGCTGCGCGCCGCGTCAGATGATCGAAGACCAGGACGCTGGCTGGCGCCATCCATACCGCCTCGGGCACCGGGTCGACGACCCGGGCGTGGCGCGGAAGGCGCTCGAAAAACCTCACGATGTCATAGGCAGACGCCCCGACCAAGCCCCCATGGAACGGCAGTTCGGGGGCATCCGGGGCCAGCCGTGGCGCCCGGGCGAGCGCCTGGCGCATCCGGCCCAGCAGTTCTTCCTGGTCCTCCGGCCGCTGGTATCGATCGTCACCGATGCGGAACCCGTCCGCGTCCAGCACCACTTCGAGCGAGTCACCGAAGCCGAGGAAGGAATACCGCCCCACCCGCTCGCCACCTTCGACGCTCTCCAGCAGGAAGCGCGGCTGAAACGGCCGCAGCTTGAGATAGGCCGAGACCGGCGTATCCAGATCGGCAGCGATGTCGAAAGGTGGTTCCATGGGCCTCCCTCGTTATCCCGGCGCCAGGGAGGTCAAGAAAAAACCCATCCCCGGCTTCCGCGGGATGGGTTCGTTCTCTTCAGCGTAACCGGACGATCAGCCGCGAGCCCGCACCCTTCCCGGGTCGGCGGGCCACCACCAGTGGCGCGCGGGGGCAGTCGTGTCGGTGCTGTCGTTCATGCTGGAAATCATCTTACCGACCACCCTCCGGGCGTCAAGCCTTATCAGGAGGTCGTTCCCGTGCCGGGCCCGCATCGGTCCTGATGCGCCTCCCCGAGGCGGGCTTGCCGGCCGGCGTCCGGGGCCCCGGCTACAGCTTGTACATCACCGATAGCACCAGCGAGAAGCCGATCCAGGTGATGATGCTCAAAGGTATGCCGGCCCGCAGGAAATCGGAGAACCGGTAGCCACCGGCACTGTAGACCAGCAGGTTGGTCTGATAACCGATCGGCGTGGCGAAGCTCATATTGGCGCCGAACAGGACCGCGAGCACGAACGGCTCCGGCGGCAGAGAGAGCTGTTGGGCGATATTGAGCGCGATGGGCGTACCGATTACCGCCGCCGCGTTGTTCGACACCACGTTGGTCAGTACCGCCAGCAGCAGGATCAGGCCGCTCAGTATCATGGTCGAGGACAGGCCCTGGGTGGCGACCACGAACAGCTGCGCGAGGAACACATCCACGCCGGTGCTCAATATAGCGTGACCCAGCGCAAGACTGGTGACGATGATCAACACGACCGACGCGGTCAGGGAGGACAGGGCGTCGCGCCAGCCCAGACAACGGGACAGCAACATCACCGTGGCGCCCAGCACCGCGCTGGTAAAGATCGGCACCATGCCGGTGCCTGCCATCACCACTACCGCCATCATGATGCCCAGGGCCCAGGGCGCCAGCCGCGTGTGTGGGAGGTCCATGGTGCCGTCGAGCACCAGCATGTTACCGCTGCGTTTCAACTCCGCGATGTGCTGGCTGCTGCCCTGGACCAGGATGACGTCGCCGGCGCGCAACAATACGTCATCGAAGTCGCCGGTGACCTCTCCGGGTGCGGTGCGGGGTCGATGGATCGCCAGCGGAAGAAGGGAATATCGGGCGCGGAATTGCGCGGTGACCAGGGTGCGCTGATGCAGGGGCGAGCCGGTCGTGACCACCACTTCCGCCAACTGTTGTCCCGCGCCCGGCGTGGGCAGGTCCACGCCGCTCCCGTCCTCCAGATCGGTGGCGTCGTGCATGCTTACACCGAGCCGGGTCTCGAACTCTTTCAGATTCTCGCGGGTATCCGCCACCATCAGCCGGTCACCTTCCTGCAGGACCAGCGAGGGCAGTTTGGCCACATAGAGTCCGTCGGCCCGCTGTACGCGATTGATCGTCATCCGCTTCTCGGTCCGTTCGCGTATCTCCGCCAGAGTCTTGCCGAAGGCGAAGCTGTCCCGGGTCACGAACAGCATCGCCTTGAAGATTCGCGGCGACGTGTCGGCCATCGGCGGCTCCCGGTCCGGAAGCAGCCGGGGTGCGATCAGCCACAGGTAGAGGATGCCCACACTCCCGACGATCGCAGCCGGCAGAGTGAAGTCGAACATCTCGAAACGGCGCATGCCGAGATCGGCCGCCACCGAGATCACCAGCAGATTGGTGGATGTCCCGATCGCGGTCCCCATGCCACCCAGGGTGGTCGCCAGACCGATCGGCATCAGGATCCTGGACGAGGCGATGCGGGTCCGCAGGGAAACGGTGATCATGATCGGCAACAGCATGATCACGATGGGCGTGTTGTTGAGGAAGCCGCTCAGCACGGCGCAGACGATCAGGGTCACGACCATGGCCAGCTTGGGGCGCGATCCCCAGGCGCGACCGACGACAACCGCCACTGGTTGCAGCGCACCGGTCTTCTCCAGGCCTTTCCCAAGGATCATCAGGCAGGCGATCGTGACCAGGGCCTCATGGCCGAAGCCGCTGAAGAAATCCGTCGCCCGGACCCGGGCGCCGTCATGGGTGTAGGGGAACAGCTGAAACCCGACCACCAGCAGCGCCAGGATGAGAAGACACGAGGTCTCCAGCGGAATCCGGTCGCGGGAGAACAGGATCAGCGCGAAGACCGTAAGGATCAGGGCGGCGATGCCGTGTGCATCGGGAAGCGTGACCGGCAAGTGGGATTCCTCGCTCGACTCGGGATATTCGCGTCCCTGGTTGCTGCTTATTATAGGGGCACGGGCGCGAGCATCCGGTATATCACGCCCGGGGGCCTGTCACCAGATGCGGGCCGCGGCCCCTGCGCCCTCGCCCGTCCCTGAGCGATATGGGCACCCGGGGTCCGCCCGCGGGCCGGAACGGGCCTCCGTGCCCGTCCCCGACACGGAAAAGTTACCGTGCCGGCCGACCCCGTCGCAGGCCGGGAATGCGCCGCATGCGCGCCGTTTCGCCACTGGGAATTTGCGTCGCAGCATCGGCGTCGGGATGATGGGGCTCCCGTGACCGGGGAGGACGCGACCCGGCGGGAAGCAGAGATTCGAAGTACGGATACGCCCGCACGCACCGCGAGAGTGGGTCCGCCCTTGCATGAGGCTGAGCAGATGGCCCGCGACAAGATCAGTTTTTCTCCCAAGGACGAGGCGCTGCGGCGCGATGTCGGCCGCCTGGGGACACTGGTCGGTGACCTGATCCGGGAGCAGTGCGGCGAGACCATGTTCGAATTGGTGGAGACCGTTCGCCGCGCTTCGATCCGTCATCGCGAGTCTGGCAGCGGTGAGCTGGCGGAGGCACCCGCAGACCTGGACCCGCGTTCGGAACTGGATCTGATACGCGCGTTCTCCACCTATTTCCAGGCGGTCAACCTCGCCGAACGGGTCCACCGGATTCGCCGGCTTCGGGCATGGGCGAGGGAGGCGGACTCGCCGCAACCCGGTGGTCTCGACTCCTCCCTGAGCGTGATCGCAGAGCGTGTCGGATCGGTGCAGCAGCTTCAGGAGATGCTGGATCAGCTTCGGGTCGAACCGGTTTTTACCGCCCATCCGACGGAGCCGACACGACGCACGATCCTCCGCAAGCAACAGCGGGTGGCGCGCCGTCTGGTGGAGTTGATGGATACGTCGCTGACGCCCAGGGAATCGGAGACCGCCTGGGACAGCATCCGCGCGGCGATCACCTCAGCCTGGCAGACTGAGGAACATCCCACCCATCGGATGACGGTCAGCGATGAATTCGAACACGTCCGTTTCTTCCTGACGGACGTGATCTACCGCGTGCTGCCCGTGTTCTACGAGACGTTCGAAGCGGCGCTCGAGTCAAATTTCGGCGCGATGGCGAAGGAAGTGCGCATCCCGGACATCCTCCGCTTTGGCTCCTGGGTCGGCGGCGACATGGACGGCAACCCGGGCGTCAACGCCGGCACCATCCGCTCGACCCTGGCGGCGCAACGCGACTCCATCCTGCGGCTCTACGAAAACGAGCTTCAGACGCTGGCCGAGCGGCTCACCCAGTGCCCGACGCGGGTCCCGGTTGACGCGGCGGTGGACGAGCGTTGCAAGCTGTATTCGAGCTGGTATCCCACCACCCTCGAGCTTGTCGCCCCCCGCCACCGGAATATGCCCTATCGGGTCCTGTGCCAGCTGCTGGTCACGCGCCTGCGCGACACCAGAAAGAATGGCGAACACCCTTACGGGGATGCCGAAGAATTCCTGGCGGATCTGAATACGATCGCAACCAGCCTCGAGAATAATCTCGGCCGGCATGCGGGCCTGTTCGCCGTACGGCGACTGATCTGGCGGGTACGGACTTTCGGTTTTCACCTCGCGGCGCTGGATCTGCGCCAGGACGCGCTGGTCCACCGGCGCGTCATCGCGCGCGGTCTCGGAGAAACTGACTGGGAGCAGCTGCCGGCCGAGACGCGAGCGGCAACGCTAGGCGCGCTGCTTGCCGCCGACGAACCAGGACCGATGGTGCACGATGCGGAATCCGAGCGCGTTCTGGAGGTTTTCCGTGCGGTGGAGGAATGTCGGCGCCGATTCGGATCCAGGGCCGTTGGTCCCTATATCATCAGCATGGCGCAGGATCTGGACGATGTGCTGAGCGTGCTGGTGCTGGCGCGATGGGCGGGCCTGACCGATGAGCAGGGCGGGGTGCCGCTGGATGTGTCGCCGCTGTTCGAGACCTTGCAGGATCTGGAACAAAGTCCGAGGATCCTCCATCGCATGCTCGGCGATCCGGTTTACAAGGCGCATCTGGACCGGCGCCAGCGGCGCCAGATGGTGATGATCGGCTATTCCGACAGCAGCAAGGACGCGGGCATTGCCGCCTCGCGCTGGGCCCTGCAGCAGGCAGAAGCGAGCCTGGCCGACTGCGCCCGTGACCATGGGATCCGGCTGACCTTGTTCCATGGCCGTGGCGGCACCGTCAGCCGTGGGGGCGGCAAGACGCACGTGGCGGTCATGGCTGCGCCACCAGGCGCGGTCAAAGGTACCCTCCGGGTCACCGAGCAGGGCGAGATCATCAACGCGAAATACGGCCTGCGGGGCATCGCACTGCGCACTCTGGAGCGTGGCGTCGGCTCACTGGCGCTGGCCAGCTTCGGTCCGGAACAGCCGCCGCCGCATCCGAAGTGGACCGAAGCCATGGCGCTGATCGCCAGCACCAGCGCCGCCGCCTACCGGTCCCTGATCCACGAGGATCCGGAGTTCTACGGTTTCTTCCGCCAGGCCACGCCCATCGACGTCATCGAACAGATGAAGATCGGATCGCGACCCTCCAGCCGGCGCTCGGGTCAGGGTGTGTCGGATCTGCGCGCCATACCCTGGGTCTTCGCCTGGACACAGAACCGCAGCGTCCTGCCCGGCTGGTACGGTCTCGGCGCCGGGCTGGAGGAGGCCACGCAACGATTCGGCGATGGGCTGCTTTCGGAGATGTTTGCCCAATGGCTGTTCATGAAAGCGCTGCTGACGGATGTGGAAATGGTGCTGGCCAAGGCCGACATGAACGTGGCCGCGCGGTATGCCGGGCTGGTGGAGCCGGCGCGGCGCCACTACTTCGAGCTGATCCGGGCGGAATTCGAGCGCACCCGGGATATCGTTCTGCGCCTCAAGGGCGGCGGCGGATTACTGGATCAGGAACCGGT